>JBKKBQ010000080.1:0-10136 GCA_046714015.1 Nitrospira sp. | reverse complement strand
GCAGCGCTGGCCGGCACAGGGGCGGTGGCGCCGATCTTTGCCGGGTACGATATCGGGCACGAAGCAGCGAAAATCTACTTTTACGATATTCTCGGCGCAGAGTTCGAGGGAGTAGAGTACGCCGTCTCAGGGTCCGGCTCATCGACGATTCGAGGAATCCTTCACTACTTGAATACGTGGGGTGAACAGCCGCTGAGTGGGATGCCGGAAGAGCAGGCAACTGTTCAGGCGTTGCGATTGTTGACGAGCGCCGCGGAATTCGATAGCGCGACCGGTGGAGTCAACCGAGAGGCCGGTCTCTATCCGATCATCAAGCTCATTTCGGCCGACGGGGTCAGGACGATGCCCGATCTTCAGCTCCGATCGCTGTTCGAATCCCGAGTTTCTAGAAGCATGCAAGGATCCTAGCCATGTATGAAGAGCCCTATCGGTGGGTCGAAGCAGTCGGCAATCGCCGGCACTATCTCGATGATCAGCTTAAAGAGGGAACCCCTGTCGTCGGGGTCACGTACGAGCACGGCATTCTGCTCATGACGATGAGCAAAGGCACACCGAAGTTATATGAGATTTATGATCGTTTAGCCCTGGGGGGGATGGGACACCCAGCTGATCTGGAGAAGCTGCGCTTCAATCTGTTGGAAATGGCCCACGTCGAAGGATTCAATCGCTCAGCCTCCGATGTGACCGGGACCCGCCTCGTGAAGTACGGCATCGCGCCGGTCATCAAGCAGGCATTTGAAGAGGTTTACAAGGCCCCGTTCATCGTGAAAATCTTGCTGGTCGAGTTAGGCCTGAAAGCCGGGAAAGACGGTTTCTTGACAATCACCTACGACGGGACATTCGACGAACAAAGCCGGTATGCGGTGCTGGCCGCTACGTCGGCGGTCGAGCAAAAAATGATTGGATATCTTCGACAACAGTCCATTACGTCTCTGAAGGAGGCTGTGGATACGGCGATTCGTACTTGGGCGGTCGGTGATCTAGCGCAAAAACCGGTGCTGGAGGATGGGGAAGGCCATGACGAAGCGAAGACCAGTTCCGATCAGCAGGTGGCTGACGCGAAGACACTCTATGCGCATCTGCGTCGGTGCATGGCCGAAAAGACGATCGAATGCGCTTTGCTTGATCGCCAGGTGCAAGGACCTTCCAAGTATCGAGCACTCGAGGCCGATGAGTTGGGAACCGCGCTTCCAACGGATCTGCGCCCATCATCCAACTAATCTCATGTTAAATCGTATCTTTGGTGTGGAGACCGAATATGGGCTGTTGATCCACGAGGACCGACCGGACCATTCTCCGACATGGTTCGCCCATCAGATTCGTGATCATCTGTTCCAGGTTCAGCGGCGAGGGGTGTTGGACTTGCACCATCGTGGGCATGACGAGCCTCCCGGCAATGGGGGATTTCTCACCAACGCCGGACGAATCTATTTGGACATGGGACATTTAGAGTATGCCTCGCCGGAATGCCATTCCCTCACAGATGTGGTGGCGTCGGACCGTGCCGGGGATCTCTTGCTGCAGCGAACGATCGAAGCTCTCGGCTTCTGTGAGCAAGTGTCTGTGATCAAGAACAACATCGACCATGAGACGGATGCAACCTTCGGCTCGCATGAGAATTATCTGGTTTCTCGGCGGTTCCCTTTTTCGAGACGTGGGCTGGCTCCGCTCGTGACCTTTCTGGTGACCAGGCAGATTTTCACCGGCTCTGGGCGTGTCGGTTCCGCCGCTCCACAGGATGCCTGGATTCAGACGGATCGGTTACTCGTTCCACGTTCGGCTTTCGGTGCACATCCTATATTGCAGCCGCCCTTTCAACTCTCCCAACGAGCCGACTATATCGTGAACGATTTCTTCGAATGGGTGCAGCACAATCGGGCGATTGTGAACACGAGGGACGAGCCGTTGGCCGATCCCAATCAATATCGACGGATTCATTTGCTGCTCGGCGATTCCAATATGGCCGAATATGCGACGGCATTGAAGCTCGGAACGACGGGGCTGGTGCTGCAGCTGATCGAAGAGGGGCATGCACCTCAAGAATTGGAGATCAATGAACCGGTGGAAGCGCTCCAAGAGATCTCCCAGGATCAAGAACGGCGCTGGTTGATCGAGCTGCAGTCCAACAAGACGATGTCGGCTGTCGATATTCAAGAACGGTTTCTTGACTGCGCCGTCCAGCATTGCAAGGGGCAGGATGAAGAAACCGATTGGGTCCTTGCCCAATGGGCATCGGTGCTCCATGATCTGCGCGGCGATTATCAGAAGCTCGTTGGGCGTGTCGACTGGGCGTCCAAGCTGTGGCTGCTGGAATGCTTTCGAGAAGCGGAACATGTCGACTGGACTGATCCCATGCTGAAAAGTTTGGACTTGGAGTATCACAATCTGAATCAGGCGAAGGGGCTGTATCACGGATTATTGGAAGAGGGGCGCGCCCCTCGTGTGACGACAGACCGCCTCATCGAGCTTGCGATGGAAACGGCGCCGAAAAACACGCGTGCCTACGGCCGCAGTGAATTAGTCAGACATCTCTTGAATGAGCGGCCCGCCTCGGCTGCGGATCAACTTCCGGCCACTGATGGACTGTTCCCTCGCTATGTCATCAATTGGTCGATCTTCCAAGTGCGTGGTCGTGCCCCATTTCCCATGCCGGACCCGTTTAAGACCTATCTGGAAGATGTACGGACACACCTCGACAGCGTGATCGTCTAACAGGATGCTGAAAGAGTCCGCCCGCGGCGTTCTCGCGTCGCTCAGAGGCTCAACGTACGGAAGGCGATGGCAAGGTGCTTATCCGCTCGAATGCGATCAAAGCGAGCGGTTCAAGCGAAGCTTGGTATGTACTTCCTCGCCTCTTCGCTCGCTGCGGCCTGTCGGTGAAAGGCGCGTCTTGGCTCGCCTCGCTGAGTCGGCGAAGCGGGCGCTGGGGCGGGTGGGTGAGAAGGACAGCCTTTTTGAGCATCTCCAAGGCATTCTGTCGTTAGCACCGTACCAAGCCTGTTAGATCATCTGACTTAGGCACAGCTTGTTAGAATCGTCCCTGCAAAAATCTACGATTCGATTTTCTGCCCAGTAGGAATCTTCGCCATTGTTACTCCAGTGAAAAAACCCGCAATGGCCTCCATAGCGAGGCGCAACCAGACGAATGTGAGAATGTCGCTGAATTTTCGGTACGGTGAACATCGAGTAGGGAATAAAGGGGTCGTCTTGCGCTGTAATGATGAGAGTTGGAACTGAGATGGCATCGAGCACATGGCGTGAGCCCGCCCGGTCGTAGTAATCGGCTCCGTCTCGATAGCCTCCGTCTTGGGCGGTGTAGCGATCATCAAATTCGCTGATCGTGGCGATCCGATCGAGTTGGGAAAGATCCCATTTCCCAGGCAACAGGGCCGCCTTTCTTCGCAGCCGCGATTTTAACCGCGTCAGGAAGTGGCGATGATAGATGAAATTGCGTGGCTCCTCCAATGCGCGAGCGCAAACGGTCGGATTGATATTCGGGCATACTGCTGCGACTCCGGCTAGGGCTGGCTCGGTCTGGCCCAGCTCGCCACCCGCTTTCAAGATGAGATTCCCGCCCATGGAATACCCAACCAGCCATATATGATCGAGTCCGTCCCTGTGAGCGAGCTCCTTGAGGATCGCACGGTAGTCTCCGCTCAAGCCGCTGTTATACAGGGTGGGGGAGAGATGTTCGGTTCCCCCGCACGTACGCTGATTCATACGAATGACGTTGAACCCTGCGCGATAGGCCTTTGCCGCAATGCCGCGCATGTATCGTGACTCACTGCAGCCTTCAAGGCCGTGTACCAGTATCGCTGTGGGGGACGCCTTGCGATCGTCTTGCCAATGACAGAATCCTTGTAGTTGAGTGTGCGGCTCAACGGGAAAGAGACGCGATTCCTGAGGCAATCCCGCCAACGACAGGTCCCGCGGCAAGTAACGAGGGACGAGGGTCATGAGATGAGCATTCCGGAGGGGGACCGGAGGCTGAAAAGATGAGGTGATATCAATCATCGCGAGATCGGTCATCATATCGGGTAGGTTGTGCAAATAACTTGAACGGTTCCTAATAGTCTTTCAATTCAAGTCTAAGAGCTCAGATGAAAGACATTCAATGCGAAACCATATCATCATTGCACTGGAGGAATCATGCTGACGGCCATCGGCGATGTTATGAGGCGTTGTTTGAGAGAGGGTGGATTACGACCAGAGACGGTAACATTTGCATGAAAAAATGATGGAAAGTCCGGTTGGCGCAGGACGAATGTTCATCCCGAACGTGTGGTTGGACCGGAGATCATCACTCATTCCACGACCGGGCAGCGAGTGCCAAAGGTAAGTGATGACCAGAGGACATCCGGCGAGCTTTGGGTACATTGGAACTCGCAGTGCGATTCTCAGTGGACCAGAACCGTGGTGCGTGTTCATATGACACATGTCGCGGCGGTAATCAAGGGCGTTGGTGCCATGATAAGTCACGAACGCAGACATTCCTGTACACAGTGTCGTTGGCCAAGGAGAAGGTCTTGGTCGTGTGATTACACAACCGCGAGGAACTCGCAGGCTATCAGATGAAGTATTGACTTATCCAGACTTGGAAGGAAGGGAGATTTGCATAGGAGAAGGTGATGGCTCCCCGGGCAGGACTCGAACCTGCGACCAGCCGGTTAACAGCCGGCTGCTCTACCAACTGAGCTACCGGGGAACAGAGGTTCAAGCAAAAGAGAGTGGTATTCTAGCAAAACTTTTCGGGCAATAGGGAGATTTTTTAGACGTCGAAATCTTCGGTTTCGTCTTCATCGGATGAGGCGTCGGTGTTGCCTGCTGCCAGAGCCGCATAATGTCTCGCCCAGGTGAGGTAGAGGTTGCCACTATCGCGCATGGTGTCGGCTGCCTTGACGAGCTTCTCGACGAGTTCAGGGTCTTTGCCGGAAGCCTGGATGGCTGCTGCGCGCTGTTCGATGGCCTTCGGATATTGGCTGATCAAGCCGGTAATTTCACGGAGTAGTTCCTCGATAACGTTGTTTTCATTCTCCATCTGTGCCTCGCTGGACATCAACGAAAAGCCCCATAGCGTTGACGCTATGGGGCCTTCAATTCGAATCAAATCGGTTAGCCCTGGTAGGCTTGCCCCAAAGCTGCGGATTCTCCCTTTTTCGACATCAACTGTCCGGTAGCGCTGACAGCCTGCATTGTGATGGCTTCGTGCTTGGCGGCGTTGCAGACGACTACACATAGTTCGCAGCCTTTGCAGCGGTCGATAATAACTTCGGCTACCATCTTGCTGGTATTCAAATCTAAACAGTTAGCCTCTGGACAGTACATGATGCACAGCCGACAGCCCTTCTTCGCTGTACATTTTTCATCGATGACTTGTGCGACATTATACATGCAACGTGATTCCTTCTGTTACGCAGCGACGGCCGGATTACCGACTCGCAGCTCGATCTTGTTCTTCTCGGCCCATTCCCCGGCGATTTCGTAGGCCCTTTTCACGGTCGCTAGGTTTTTCGCCAGAAGCATCTCTTTCTTGGCGAACTTCTTCTTGATCGCTTCGTCCAGTGAGGCGGTACCACCCGATGCGACGAATTTCTTTCCGAAGCGTTCTTGCAATGCGCCATCCAACGCGTCCATGGATACGCAGTTGGTAATACCGGCGACTGAACCGATCATGGTCATATTGGTCGACAATTCCGTACCCGCAGTTTCAATCGCCAGTTCGGTCCCGGCGATATAGAAGACGGCCACGTTCAAATCCTTGAGGCGCTGGACGTCTTCTTCCGACAACAGAGGTTGGCCGGAATTGATAATGACCACGCCGCCCTCTTTAATTCCAGAGTAGAACGGCATTGTGTAGCTTTTCCCCATCGTGATGACCTGAGGATGGAAGACTTCGATCACGTCCGGAAACACAAGTTCACCGCGATCATAAATCCGCTCGATGCCGATACGGCAATAGCTCTCTGCCGGCGCCATGCGTTTCTCGGCACCGAAGAATGGGTTCGAAATGGAGAATCTTCCATCCCGATTGGCCGCCATGGCCATGACATGAGCGGCAGTGACGGCGCCTTGTCCGCCTAAACCTGACATCCGGATATTGAGTCGTTTCTTGATCATGAATGGCCTCCGGTCTAATTCGCTTGCGCTTGCGCGGCCAATTGCTTCGCGGCTGCTTTCCGCTCTTTATCCTTTGCGGCCAGCTCAGCCAACAGTTGCTTTGCCGGTTCGCTGACGTATTCCTTATACGCGAAACGCTCGGTCGGCTTTTCAGAATCACGCATTTCTTGCAACCCTTCCATGCTGTTCTTGCCGATTTCGAGGATGCACGGCGTGTAGAGCTGGAGATAGGTCGGACCGATTTCGCGGGCAATATGCACGGCGTTGCGGATAACCTTCTCGACCAGTGACGGTTTGCTGACCGTGCAGTTCACCACGTAATGACAGCCGGATTCCCGGGCGATTTCAGGCAACCGTACCTTGTCGAACAGCTTGCCGACCGGTGCCATCTTTGCCACGAAACCTTTCTGCATGAGCCCGCTCTCCTGGCCGCCGGTGTTGGCGTAGAGCTCATTGTCGAAGCAAATGGTGGTGAATTTTTCTTGTCGGAACCAGGCCTGGAGTGTCATATCCAGACCGATGTCAACGGTCGCACCATCACCGGCGAGGACGACGACGTCCTTCACGCGGCCGGGAAATCTGACGCTTAGAGCACGCTTGAGGCCGGACGCGATGGCATTTTGGTTGCCAAACAGCGAGTGAATGTTATGAACGGCGACCATCGGGAAGACCAAGCTCGTACAACCGGTTGATCCGACCATGACCGTGTCTTCAGGATTTGGAAGGGAAGCCAAGATGTAGCGAAAGGCCATCGACTCAGGGCAGCCGGCGCAGAGCGAATGCTGCTCAATCAGTTCCTTAGATGTCCCGATGTCTTTCCACCCGCGGTCTTCCTTGCCGTATGTGGCGCTTTTTACGAGATCCTGATAGTCCGACGGCATGATGTCGTATAGGGCTTCGGATATTTGAATTCGCTCCTTGCTCATATATAGGCCTCCTCAGTGTCGCTCGTTAGAGCGGACAGGTTCGCAGTCAGTGTAGTTCAGCATCCACGACCAGCCAGGGAGAAGGTCTTCATCCCAAGGGCTGTCTTAATTTCAGACACGATGATCTCCGGCGGCATCGTCATGCCTCCGCAGACGTGTGGACCAGCATGGACCCGCTGGTGATTCGGGATTGTAGCCTTGATTTCCTTAGCCAGCCAGCCGGTTACGTTGAACTCCGGCACAAAGATGTGCTTTGCGTTCTTCGTAGCCTCACGAATTTCTTCTTCCGGCCAGGGGCGGAGCGTCTTCACCTTCACGAGCCCGCAACGCACGCCCTCGTCCTCCAACAGCCGGATCGCTTCACGGCCTTGGGAAACGGCGGTGCCTGACGCGACGATCATGATGTCTGCATCCGTGTTCTCCGTGTCAATCAGGCCGTTAAGCCAGTGGATTGAATGTTTTCGGGAACGTTCGATTGCCGCCCAGATCTCCTGTTGCCAGCTGGCATGGGTTGCATAGCTGATATAGTTGCTCTTCATGACAAACGGGTCGCGCATCATCCGAACAGGCGGACACTCCATATCCATACACGGTACAGGAGACCGGTAGGGATCATAAGGTGGAAGGCACATATCGGCAGGCGTCAGATTCACCACGTCTTTTGTGTGGGTGACGAAGAATCCATCGCAGCAAAGTGCGAGCGGAAGGTGCACATCCGGCTCTTCAGAGACCATGTAACCCTTCAGAATCCAATCGAAAAAGTCTTGAGCAGTCTCTGCATGCCACACCAGCATGCCGGTGTTTAGCAGATAGGCGATTTCGAGTGTGTCAGGTTGAATCGAGAGCGGTGAGTTGATACCACGACAGGTGACGATCATCTGAATCGGTAACCTGGCACCAGCCCACATCGGGAAGTTCTCCATGGCCCGCATGGTACCCGGTCCTGCTGTTGTCGTGAACACGCGAGCTCCGCCGAACGCGGACCCGGCGCATTGCGACATGACGGCAAATTCGCTCTCACCACGGAAATAGTCTCCAATGTAGCCTTCAGCAAATAATTCGCCGATCAATGCGGCGGCTTCACTCTGTGGCGTGATCGGATACGCGATCATGACATCGCAGCTTGCCCGACGGAGGGCTTCCTTGATGACTTCGCTACCTGTGAAGAATGAAGGGGTGCGCGGAGCCTCATTCAGCATTTTCCAGGTATCTGTATAGGTCTGACCTTTTTTATTTTGCGTTCCAATGACTGATTTTATTTCTGCCATGGACCCAGCCTCCTTTCACACTCGCGGATTTCAAATGGTTAATTCGAAACCCCATTATTGGCTGATGCCAGCCGTGGTTGGACGGTCCCTTTCAATCGCTTGATGGTATCGGCCAATCTCATGATTTTCTCAACAGATGCATCACGGAACGAGAGCATGGCGTCTTCATGGCCGGCCTGCGCGCACATGGCGATAGTATAGCAGGAGGTTCCACCGCGAATGATCTTCAGCGACAGATTGGCCTGGTGACAATGGACACCGACAAACATGCAGCAGTCGATTCTATTATGCCAAATGGTCAAATTCGGATGATTCGGGTTGATCTCAACCTCAGGGTCGATTTTAGGATACTTGGGGCGGTAGTCGGGCATGGGGATCAGCATTGGTTTTTGGCCAGGCTGAACGCATTCAATCAGAGTATTAAAAAGATGTCGAATAGCCGTCGCTTTCTTGGCAGCCTTTTCGTTCCATGCCCACAACACGAGGGGCCCTGGGAAAATTGTCGGTACCTTCGCCATTAAGAATTGACGCGCGGCTTCTTCATAGGCTTTGTCTTCCGAAGCGATTACGCCATTGATATGGGCTTCTCCTGGATTCGGCAAGCGGATTCCCATGCTTGCTGCAGCCGGGGGAAGAAAGTGTTCTGGCCCTGGAAGCACACGATAGTCACTCATCACAACCTACACTCCGGGAAAATTTTGTTGATGAAAGAACGGTGGTTTTTCACGCACTTGACTCTCTGACACACTCTAAACTGTTTCTCTGCTCTTGTTCAAGATCACAGAAGGCCCACCTCAAGGAGCTTTCGGGCCACTATTTGGCAGATAGTTTAGGCCCTTTGCCCCCATCCTGCGTGCCGATGGAAGCTGGTCGAACGTCGACTCTGGAGCCCACCGTATTATAGGTGTCGATCTTTTGGATTGTCAAATCACTGTGTGGGGGGCATGACATGTGAGCATGACATGTGAGATGGTGAGCCAGTGCGACATCACGCGCGAGGAGCTTGGTCGGAGTCATTTTGGCGAGCGGGGTTGAGGAATGCTACTACGGAAGCTGTTCGCAGGCAGCTGTTGCCCCGAGCATGCAAGCACGTTCAAGGTCATCTTTTGCTAAGCCTCCTTGCAGCTCTTCCTGGTAAAGCGCGGCTCTTGCGAGCAAAGCCTGCCTATCGGTGGGATCGGCTCGCAGGATCGCGCTCAGGTCATCGATTGCTTGGGTCGGCTGGCTTAGCTTTTTATAGATATCGCTGCGGAGCAAATAGGCCTCTTTTTGATAGGAAATCCAACTCTCAGGAGTTTTCGGGGGCAAGCACTTTTGTAAGACTGTAAGGGCGGATGACCACTGTTTCAGGGAAAACAATTTTCGAGCCTCGGCGGTATACAGATTAATGAGGCGATGCCGTGCCAAATCAAAAAAAGGATCCAATTCAAGCACTTGTTCAAATGCGTGGGCTGCCTCGACCGGTCGATGTAGCCAGGTGTTGACGTCTCCTTGGCCAAGAAGGGCCCAGGTATTCTTTGGATCAATGAGAATGGCTCGATCGAAATCCATTCGGGCACTGTCGATATATTCGGAATATTCACTCGGCCTGGATTTTTTGGAGTAGGCAGCGGATGCGAGTCGCAAATACGTTTGCCCACGCACGATCAAAGGTTCCACAGACTGAGGGTCCAAGGCAGCTGCCTGTGAGATCAAATCGAGTTTTTTGGGAAGGTGCCGGGAGAGAATCGCTTTCTCGACCAATATTCCAGCTTGTTCACGACCTTTCGTATGGCCGAGCGGTTCAATGGCGAGAGTTCGCACGCCGGTAGGAGCGGTTCTTAGC
>JBKKBQ010000079.1:0-7555 GCA_046714015.1 Nitrospira sp. | reverse complement strand
ATTAAGAAGTTTGCCGCTGGCGGGGGCGGCGCCGTGATCAGCACTATCAACGGGGATAGCAACGTGCCGTTCTACAAGGAATTCGGGAACCAGGGTTTGAGGGCCGAAGATGCCCCGATTATGGCGTTCAGTGTCGCGGAAGATGAGCTCCGCGGGATGGATACAAGCGCGCTCGTCGGACACTTGGCAGCCTGGAACTATTTCCAGAGTGTGGATACGCCACAAAACAAGAAGTTCGTGGCGAGCTTCAAAGCCTATTGTAAGCGGAACAACCTGCCGGACGGAGAAAACCGAGTCACCGACGATCCGATTGAGGCGGCGTATTTCGGCGTCTATGTGTGGAAGCAAGCGGTTGAGAAGGCTGGGGCCATCGAGGTAGATAAGGTGCGTAAGGCAGTCTATGGGCAAAAGTTCCTGGCGCCAGGCGGCCAGATCATGATGGATGAAGCCAATCAGCACACGCATAAGCCGGTGTTGATCGGTGAAATTCTCAAGGATGGCCAATTCAAGGTCATTCACCGGTCCAAAGGATTGGTCAAACCTGAACCCTGGAGCGAGTACACGAATCCAGAGAAGGGTTGCGACTGGATTAATCACCAAGGAACCTATCAAAAGAAATAACATCGGGATGGACGGCGGTTCCAGGGACCGTTCTGACATGGGCTCTGTCGATGGGTAAGAGGCTGGAATCTCTTTTGTTGAGAGGTTCCAGCCTCCCTGTCGCCGCCTTCAGCCGGCAAGGTTATCATAGGGAGGTTATTTTGGTGATGAGCCCAGCCCGCATCCCGACGCAAGTCCTCACACTTGTCCTGTTGGCGTTCCTGCTGATAGGGCTTAATGTACAGTCAGCGCCGGCAGCCGACGAAGTGGCCCTTGCTCCTTCATCGGCGGTTTCCCCGGCCACTTCGCCGGTCATTTCGATGGACCAGGCGCTCCTCGACGTGAAAAGTGAGGATGCGGCCGTCCGCAGTAAGGCGGTCATCTTCCTGATTGACAAGGGAGATGCGAGCCTTATTCCCAAACTTGATGCGATCCGTGCTGAAGCTGATCGGGCTGTTAGGCAGGCCATCAAGCCCGTGATCGATCTGCTGAAGAACCATGCCAATCTGACCAGTGAACAATCGGATACCAGACGGTCGGCGGCCGCCGATCTGGTGGGCACCGGACGGCCGGAGGCCATTACGTGGTTGGAAGAAGCTGCTGCTAAGGAGCAAGTCTGGTGGGTGAAGTACACGATGGAGGAATCCGCGCGGCTGATCCAGCTTCGCTCGGACGATCACGCGGTCCGATTGGTCGCCGTTAAGAAGCTCGGGGAACTCAGAAGTCAGAACGGGCTGTCGGCGCTCAAAGAGTTTGTTGAGGCAGGTGCGCAAAGTGGGGCTACCGACGAGCAGAGAGCGTTGGCGGCTGCGGCCCAAGCGTCGATCGGGCAGGTTGACTCATGGCTCTGGTGGGCCGGCGCCATCGAGACGCTGTTCCGAGGCATCAGTCTCAGCTCGATCCTCTTGATCATGTCCCTTGGCCTGGCCGTTGTCTTCGGCTTAATGGGCGTCATCAACATGGCCCACGGCGAGTTGATGATGATCGGCGCGTATGCCACGTTTGTGACGCAGCAAGCGTTTATCGCCTGGTTTTCTCCCGCGATGTTTGACTGGTACTTCCCTGTGGCGCTCCCTGTAGCCTTTCTTGCGGCCGCCGCATTCGGATGGGTGCTCGAGGCCACCGTGGTGCGCTTTCTCTATGGGCGACTGCTCGAAACGCTGTTGGCGACATGGGGAGTCAGTTTGATTCTCATGCAGGCCGCCCGCGTGTACTTCGGGGATCTGACGGCGGTCATTGCGCCTCAGGCGCTGAGAGGCGGGGCCCAGGTGATGGTCGGGGTGTACCTTCCCTATAATCGAATTTTCATCATTATCCTCTCGATCATGTGCGTCCTTGGGATTTATTTCTTACTGTTCCGATCCAATCTAGGCATTCGGGTCCGGTCGGTTACTCAGAATCGCAATATGAGTGCCTGCCTCGGCATCCCGACTCGAAAAGTCGACTCCTATACCTTCGCCTTTGCCTCCGGGTTGGCCGGGATCGCAGGCTGGGCGCTCACCATGGTTGGAAATGTCGATCCAGGACTCGGGCAGAACTATATCGTCGATGCCTTCATGGTCGTGGTGACTGGGGGGGTCGGAAAACTCGCCGGGACGATTTGGGCCTCGTTAGGAATCGGCGGACTGAACAAACTGATCGAGCCGGTCAGCGGAGCCGTCTATGGCAAGGTCTTCATCTTGGTCGGTGTAATTTTATTCCTGCAATGGCGGCCGCAAGGTTTGTTTGCCGCAAAAGGACGCAGCGCCGATGCCTGAACACATGGTCGCTCGCCAGGACAGCCGAGAAACGGTGTCCTTTTATGTGATAGGGCTTATCTTGCTGGTGGTCCTGCCGTTATTGAATGTGCTGACGCCGGAAGACTCCTGGCTCCACCTCTCAGATTTCCGCTTGAATCAATTCGGCAAGTTCTTGTGTTTTGCCATTCTCGCGCTTGGACTCGACCTGATCTGGGGCTATTGCGGGGTGCTCAGTATGGGGCAGGGGGTCTTTTTCGGGTTCGGCGCCTATTGCATGGGGATGTATCTGGCCCTGCAGATCGGGAAAGAAAGTGTGTATGGCAGCGAGCTCCCGGACTTCATGGTCTGGACGCAGGTTAAAGAACTGCCGCTCTTTTGGTATCCATTCAAAAGTTTTGCGGGCGCCCTCTTGGGGGCCATTCTTGTTCCTGTGCTCTTCGCGACGATCTTCGGCTTTCTGGCGTTCCGCAGCCGCATCAAGGGTGTGTATTTTGCCATTATCACACAGGCCTTGGCGTTTGCCGCCTGGCTGGTCTTCAATCGGAACGACACGCGACTCGGTGGAACCAATGGATTGACCGATTTTAAGCAATTACTCGGTTTTCGGCTCTCTGACCCTTCGACACAACGAGGACTCTATATCAGCACGGTCCTCGCTCTAGGTGCCGCGTACCTGTTCTGCCGGTGGATTGTCGCCTCGCGGGCAGGAAAAGTCCTGATCGCGGTACGAGACAGCGAATCACGCGTCACGTTTTCAGGGTACACCCCCTGGATGTACAAGCTCTTTGTGTTTGTCGTGGCGGCAGGGCTCGCGGGAGTATCCGGAATGCTCTACGTGCCGCAGGTGGGCATCATTACTCCGGCTCAGATCGGGGTCTTACCGTCTCTGGAGGTCGTCATCTGGGTGGCGGTCGGAGGGCGCGGCACGTTGATCGGCGCCATCTTGGGCGCGGTGGCCGTCAACTATGGCCGCAGTGTGTTGACCAACTACTTTCCCGAGGCCTGGCCGTTTATCTTAGGCGGACTCTTTGTAGTCGTGGTGACGATGTTTCCGGACGGACTCTTAGGGATGATTCGGAAAGTGACCGATCGAAAGAAGGCAGAGTCGCCTGTGATCAAGGCGGAAGGGAGGACGGCGGCGTGACGGACGGAGACCTGATTCTCAACTGCGAAAACGTCGTCATGGACTACGACGGATTCAAGGCGCTGAACAACTGCAACTTTAGTGTGCATTATAACGAGTTGCGTGTCGTGATCGGTCCGAACGGAGCCGGCAAGACGACGCTCCTGGATGTGATTTGTGGCAAAACCAAACCCACCTCCGGAAAGGTCATGTTCGGCAAGGGGATCAATTTAGTCGGCAAGAACGCGGAAGATATCACCAAGCTGGGAGTCGGGCGAAAGTTCCAGGCTCCGTCGATCTATGGGAATCTCTCCGTGTGGCAGAATTTGGATCTGTCGCTCAAACGCGCGAGCAAGGGCGTCTTCCCGACCTTGATGGGACGGTCGTCGCCAGCGGAGCGGGAGCGCATCGATGAGACGTTGGAGACCATCGGACTATCGAACCACGCTCATGATCGCGCGGGGTCCTTGTCGCACGGCCAAAAACAATGGTTGGAGATCGGCATGGTGATCTTGCAAGACCCGTCGCTCCTCCTCGTCGATGAGCCGGTCGCCGGCATGAGCGATAAGGAAACGGAACAAACCGGCCGATTGTTGACCGAGTTGTCTGAAAAACACGCGATCGTCGTGATCGAGCATGACATGGACTTTGTGAAGCAGATCGCGAAGATTGTGACGGTGTTGGCGGAAGGCACGGTCATCTGCGAAGGGACGGTCGAAACCGTGCAAGCGGATGATCATGTGCGGGAAATCTATCTCGGGCGGGCCAAGGTCGCCCATTAGCAAGATATCGGCCAGCTTTGTTCTCGCGTCGCTCAGAGGCTCAACGTACCGACGGGTAGGAGCTGCGAAAAACAGCTCGGGGCGCGCCGGGGTGGGGCGGTTGAGAACAGCGGTCCTTTTGAACATCCTGCAGGGGCGTCCAAATAGTTATTCAACAGCCTGCTGGTTTCAGAACGGAAACGATTGGCTATGACACAAGAATCAACACGCTTAACGCTGGCGCTGGAGAACATCAACGCGTACTACGGCGAAAGTCATATTCTGCGGAATGTCTCCTTCACCATTGAACCGGGTGAGGTGGTATGTCTCATGGGCAGAAACGGGATGGGGAAGACGACCACGTTGAAGACGTTGACGGGGTTGCTGGCGGCCCGTTCAGGAAAAATTACGTTTGATGGGGCAGACATCACGCATGCTCGGACCGATCTCAGGGCTAGAAAGGGGCTGGCGTATGTGCCACAAGGGCGAGAGATTATCCCGCATCTGACCGTGCACCAGAATCTGCTGCTCGGCTACTGGAACCGGCCTGCCATCAGTGGGGACGTTTCCGAAAAAGAGGCCTTCGACGAGGTCTATCATCTTTTTCCGAAGTTGACGCAGATTCTTCATCGCCCGGGCGGGGTCTTGAGCGGTGGCGAACAACAGCAGCTGGCGATTGGACGAGCCATCTTGTCCAGCCCGAAGCTTCTTCTGTTGGACGAGCCGACAGAAGGGATTCAGCCCTCAATTGTCGACCAGATTGAGGACGTCATTATCGGCTTTAAGAATTCGCGCCGTTTCGCGATTCTGTTGGTTGAGCAAGGGCTTCATTTTGCCGCCAGGCTGGCGGAGAAGTACGTCGTGATGGCCAAAGGGGCGGTGATGGCACAGGGAAAGAGCACGGAGTTGAACGCCGACATGGTGCGGCAACATCTGACGGTCTAGCAGGTTGCGGAAAAACTCATTCTGATCTCTGTAGCCGTCACGGATATCGAGGTGTGAGACGATGCTGAACTGCCCTGCAGGATGCGCAAAAAGACTGTCCAGCAAGGCCGCAGCGAGCGAAGAGGCGAAGCGTACTCTGTGCCGTATGGTGAGCCTCTGAGGGATGCGAGAACGCCGCTGGCGGTCTTTTTCCGCATCCTGCTAGTGGATGCAATAAGAAGATAGCTCCCACCTCTTACCTGTTTGGATAGACCTCGATGGATTCTCCGGATCACCAAATCATCTGGACAGCGATTCCGATTCTACAGTCGTCATCCTTGGATGACGGGAGGGACGGTAAGAGATTGGGATACTCTCGCCCACATCGGGTGTGCTTGCCAAACAGAATAGCAGAGCCATCGCGTTAGGGAGGAAGACTCATGCATCTGACCCCGAGAGAGCAGGAAAAGCTGTTGATTTATGTTGCGGGACAACTTGCCGCTGATCGCAAGAAGCGTGGCCTCAAACTCAATCATCCGGAAGCTGTTGCGTACCTCACCGCCGCTGTGCTGGAAGGTATTCGTGATGGGAAAACCGTAGCCGAATTGATGACGTACGGCACCACGCTTCTCACGCGGAAGGATGTGATGTCCGGTGTGCCGGAGATGATTCATGAATTTCAAGTCGAAGGGACCTTTCCGGATGGGACCAAACTCGTGACCGTCCACAATCCAATTCGATAAGCGCGAGCTCGAACTCAACTATTCATCTGAATCCCTGTAGGAGGAGAGAGCCATGCCGAAGCAGACGAAGCGAAGTTCGGCGAAGCGTCAGAAGTTGCCTCAGAAAACCAAGGGGTCTCTTGCTGCCGTGATCAAAGCTGAGCTGGGGAAGTCGGTGGTTCCAGGGGAGATTCTGCCAGCCGCCGGCGATGTCGAGGCTTTCAAGGGGCGGGAGACAAGAGAACTGACCGTCAAGAATGTCGCGGATCGCCCTATCCAGGTTGGTTCCCACTGCCACTTCTTCGAATCCAATCACGCGCTCACATTCGATCGTGAACAAGCATTCGGATTCCGCCTTTGTATTCCAGCCGGTACAGCAGTTCGGTTCGAGCCGGGGGAAGAAAAACGAGTGACGGTTGTGGCCCTGGCCGGAAAGCGGGTCGCCCATGGCATCAACGGATTGACGGAAGGCTCACTCGATGATGCAGAGGTCAAGGCTCGAGCGCTGTCGCTCGCCGTTGATCGAGGATATTCTGGAAAAGGAGGCACCCGGTGAAAATTCCAAGAAGGCAATATGCCTCACTCTACGGCCCCACCACGGGTGATCGTGTCCGGCTGGCGGATACCGAGCTGATCATCGAAATCGAGAAAGATTTCACGGCCTACGGAGAAGAAGCGGTGTTTGGGGGCGGTAAGGTGATCAGAGACGGGATGGGCCAGTCGCCGCGCGCAACGAGCGCAAGCGGTGCACTCGACACGGTCATCACGAACGCTCTTATTCTTGATTACTCCGGTATCGTCAAAGCAGACATTGGGATCAAGGATGGGCGGATCGTCGGCATCGGGAAGGCGGGTAATTCCGATCTGATGCCGAACGTGACCAAGGGCATGGAAATCGGTGCCGGAACCGAGGTGATCGCCGGGGAAGGACACATTGTGACGGCCGGGGGCATCGATACGCATATCCACTTTATCTGCCCACAACAGTATTGGGATGCACTATCGGCCGGCATTACCACGATGATTGGGGGTGGCACGGGTCCAGCGACCGGCACCAACGCAACCACCTGCACACCGGGACCCTGGAACATCTATCGCATGCTGGAGGCGTCGGACGGCATTCCGATCAATCTGGGATTTCTAGGCAAAGGCAATTCGTCCCATCCCGATGGATTGAACGAGCAGCTCGAAGCAGGCGCCATCGGTCTCAAACTGCACGAAGATTGGGGAACGACACCGGCGGCAATCGATACCTGCCTGAGCGTAGCGGAGCGTTACGACGTGCAGGTCGCGATCCATACCGATACGCTCAATGAGGCGGGCTTCGTTGAGGATACTATCAAGGCTTTCAAAGGGAGGACGATTCACTCGTTCCATACGGAAGGTGCCGGAGGAGGGCATGCACCGGATATCATCAAGGTGTGTGGTGAGCCGAATGTGCTTCCCTCCTCGACCAACCCCACCATGCCGTTTACCGCCAACACGATGGACGAGCATCTCGATATGTTGATGGTGTGCCATCACTTGAATCCGAGAATTCCCGAGCACGTGGCGGTTGCCGAGTCCAGGATCCGGCGTGAAACCATCGCGGCGGAAGACATTCTCCACGATCTGGGGGCTATCAGCATCATGTCATCCGACTCGCAAGCCATGGGCCGCATCGGAGAAGTCATCATCCGGACCTGG
>JBKKBQ010000078.1:0-4929 GCA_046714015.1 Nitrospira sp. | reverse complement strand
AAGTCAAATCGGTGCAATTTCGGGTAGGATCGTGACTTCTATCCGAGGTTATGATGTGACTGTGTTTTTGAAAAAACATCCGGGAAGTTATCATGCATTATTCAGTGAAGGAGTTCTTTTTTTGCCGGTATGCGAGTTTCTTAAGGAACGCTTGATACAGGAGGGGTGTGAGGAGCGTAAGATTGTGATTCTCTATGACGGAATTGATTGTTCAAAATTTGAATATTCTGAAAGAGAGCTTGTCCCTGGCGGGCCCATAAAGGTACTGACGATTGCGAGATTGGTCGAAAAAAAGGGGGTAGCTATTGGTATTGACGCTGTGTCACGCCTTCTTTCAAGAGGGGAAGATATAGAATATACGATAGTAGGTGATGGGATACTGCGTGAGAATTTGCAACAATTGATTGAGAGCAAGTGTATTCAACGGCAAGTCAAGATACTTGGCTGGAAATCTCACGAAGAAGTTAAAACGTTACTGGAGAAATCGCATGTGCTGCTTGCTCCAAGTGTGACTTCTGAAAGTGGTGATCAGGAAGGAGTTCCGAATGTCATAAAGGAGGCGATGGCTTGTGGGTTGCCAGTGATAAGTACGATTCACAGCGGAATACCAGAATTGGTTACCGATGGCGTGTCGGGTTTGTTTGGTGCCGGAACGGGACGCTGCTTCCATCGCGGATGCTCTTGCCTATCTCATATGTCATCCTGAAATTTGTAAAAAGATGGGTCAGGCAGGAAGGAGACAGGTGGAGCTAAAGTTCGATACAAATTGCTTGAATGAAAAATTGGAAGAATTGTGCCTGAGAGTGATCCGAGAGCCATATTTCCCAACGTTAACTCTACGCAACAGCACCTGCTGCCGGTGACGCCGGACCCGCCGAACAAGGGGAGGAGCGCCACGAAGTTCGCCGGTGCGCCATAGATCCCATGTCCTGCCAGCGCGTCTCCGCCCGACCTTGGCTGACCAAGCCTTCCGCGTTGACGGCGCCTATGCCCCCCGGCGCCGCCGGCGCCGGAAGGCCTCCGCGCTGCAGAGAGCCGGCAGCCTGATCGTCGTATGGGTGCTTTGGTGCTGAGGTTGAGGGCGCTCAAGGCTCGAGTGCTGCCGCAGCTGAAGGTCTGGGCCGCGCTGGACACCAGACCGATGAGGAGCCAGACTTTTTCACATATGCAGGTGAGTGATCATGGAGTCCACAATTGCATTTCCCTCGACGCCGCTCGTATGATCGCAACCATGAACTGTACGAGATGTAAGACCAAAGCCGTCCTCAAGTTACCACGTCATAATGCAGCATTCTGCAAGGATTGCTTTAACAGCTTCGTCCATGACCAGGTTCTTAAAGCGATTCGCTCTCAGGAGATGTTCGCAAAAAACGACCGTCTCCTGGTGGCCGTTTCAGGCGGTAAGGATAGCTTGGCTCTCTGGGATATTCTTCTGAAGCTGGGCTATAAGACCGATGCGCTGTATGTGAACCTAGGGATCGGAGGCTATTCCGAATCATCGCAAGAAAAAGTCGTGCACTTTTCCGAGACCGTGGCCGCGGGATATGGTGCTGTGCTCCATGTCCATACGGTCGAGCAAGAAGCAGGGGCCGGCATTCGTGAGCTGGCCATGATGACCCATCGCCCGACGTGCTCGACGTGCGGCACGATCAAACGCTATCGATTCAACCATGCTGCCATCGAACATGGGTACGATGTCATGGCGACGGGACATAACTTGGATGATGAAGCGGCTCGACTGCTCGGGAACGTGCTGCATTGGCAGCACGAATACCTTGAGAAACAAGGTCCCAGCCTTCCCGCCTCCGTCGAGGGATTCGCCAAGAAAGTGAAACCCCTCTATCGCTTGACCGAGCGCGAATTGGCAGCCTATTGCGTCCTGAATAGGATCAACTATGTTGTGGAGGAATGTCCGATGGCAAAGGGCGCTCGCACCCTCCTTTACAAGGAGGTCTTAAATCGCCTGGAAACCGAATCGCCCGGCACCAAGCAGATGTTTTATTGGGGGTTTCTTGAGAAGTCTCGCACGACCGAGTCGCATGCGACTGTCACGGAAAAAGATCGCTCGGCCTTACACCCCTGTTCCCTCTGTGGACAGCCAACTACCGCCGAGACCTGCTCCTACTGTAAGCTTATGGCCCGGGCTAAGACTTCGACCGCTCGTTGACCCATTCGGCCCTTGCAAACCGTTTCTACACTCCGTAAGCTGATCTCTACTATCACGTTTCTCATCTCGTATCTCGTATGGCCACTGCCCCACGCGATTATTATCACATTCTCGGCGTCCCCCGAACCGCCTCGCCCGATGATATCAAAAAAGCCTTTCGACGCCTCGCCCGCCAATATCATCCCGATCTTCATGCGGGTTCGAAGAAGGCGGAGATGGAAAAAAAATTCAAAGAGCTCAATGAGGCACAGGAGGTCCTGACCGACCCGGAAAAGCGGAAGAAGTATGACCAGTATGGGGTCGATTGGGATCAAGCACAAGCCTTTGAAAAAGCTCGCCAGCAGACCAAGACACAAGGGTTTGGCGGACCATGGGGTTCCGAAGAAGACTACGGCAGTCACGGAAGCAGCGGGGCCGGGAGCGATCAATTCTCCGATTTTTTTGAGAGCATCTTTAGAAACCGCGGACGCAGCGGAGCCGGACGCAGTGGCTCTGGAATGCCGGGAGAGGACATCGAAAGCGAAGTCCAGCTGGGCTTGCGTGAAGTGTTAACCGGCGTCACCAAGCGTGTGAATCTGCGTGAACCCCGGACATGCTCAACCTGTCAGGGGAGCGGGACTTTGCGTGGCCGATCTTGTGCGACCTGTCAGGGAACCGGAATGACGACTGAATACAAGACTTTCGAAGTACGGATTCCAGCTGGAGTGCAGGACGGAACGAGAGTCAGAGTTGCTGGAAAGGGCCAACCGGGAACACATGGCGGAAAACGCGGGGACCTGTATCTGCATGTGGTCATTCCCTCTGATCCCATCTTTCGTCGGCAAGGCTCGGATTTGCATGTCACCCTGCCCGTCTATCCTTGGGAAGCCATGCTCGGTGCTGAGGTGACGGCTCCAACCTTAGCGGAGCCGGTGAAGGTTAAAGTTCCACCAGGCAGCAAGGCCGACGGGAAACTACGGCTCAAGGGGAAGGGGCTTCCCTCTGCCACAGGCGGGCATGGCGATCTATTCCTGACGTTGCAAATTATCATGCCGACGGGTATCAGCGAAGACGACCGGGTGTTGTACGAACGTTTGAGCAAGCAACGGCATCCGGACCCTCGAACGGAGCTTCTCTATAGCGCCCAACGGCGTTGACCCCAAACGCAATCGGCGGCGACTGGTTGTGCGTCGAGCGACTCGCTTGCGTTGCGCCGACTGCTATGGCAAGCTTTGGCTCAAGGGCCTCAACCAAGGAGGAAATTTATGACGTCTACAACCAAGACGATGGCGGCTTTTTCTGTCGCGTCGGCATGTCTGTTGATGGTGGGGATAACCAGCCTTTGGGCCAATGATCCGAGCTATAGCCATGGTGGAGGCGTACACGGCGCCGGAGGAGGACATGGCTATGGAAAAGGGATGATGCACAGCGGGACCGGCCACCTGATCCGGCACCTCTTGAAACATGAAAAGGACATTGGACTCACCGCCGATCAGGTCACCAAATTAAAAAACGTGCAGCTCAACCTAGACCGAATCCGTATCAAGACGGAAGCGGATATCCAGATCGCGGAACGTGAATTGAAAGCACTGACCGATGATGAGAAATCCGATCTCGGCGCGATCGAGGCGAAGCTGAAGCAAAGCGAAGATCTGCAGGTCGGGCTGCGCATGGCCTCCATCAAGATGCGCCGAGATGTCATGGCGCTCTTGACGCCTGAACAGCGCGCGAAGGAAACATCTGAGCATGACAAGGTGATGGAGCAGCACAAAGGGTATGGCACTCCCCATGGAGGCGCAATGCCGTATGGCACCAATCCTCATGGCGCCAATCCTCCTGGAGCAAATCCCCATGGCGTCAATCCACACGGCAAGAACCCCCATGAGGCCGTCCCCCCAACACCACCAAGCAACATGTCTGTGCAGTAAAAGGGACCACGAAGACCTATGCGGAAAGAAGTGAAACTTCAGAGTCATGATCTTCTGGTCGGGGCCGGCCGTGCACCAGCGAGGGCCATGTTAAAAGCCGTTGGCTTTACGGACGATGATTTGTCGAAACCTCTCGTTGGCGTGGCCAATACATGGATCGAGGTCATGCCGTGCAATTTTCACTTACGGCGACTGTCCGAGCGGGTGAAAGCCGGGATCCGAGCGGCCGGCGGTACGCCGATTGAATACAACACCATCGCGGTGTCCGATGGGATCTCGATGGGTACCGAAGGGATGAAGGCGTCCCTGATCAGCCGCGAAGTCATCGCAGATTCGATCGAGCTCGTCGCGCGTGGACACTTGTTCGATGCCGTCGTTGCCCTGTCCGGCTGCGATAAAACAATCCCCGGCACCGTCATGGCCCTCGCCCGATTGAACCTGCCGTCGCTCATGTTGTATGGCGGTTCAATTATGCCGGGACAGTTTCAGGGACATGATGTGACCATTCAGGATGTATTTGAAGCAGTCGGCAAACATGCGTCGGGAAAGATGACCGACGCCGAACTGAAGGACTTGGAAGATCACGCCTGCCCTGGGCCTGGGGCCTGTGGAGGCCAGTTCACGGCCAATACGATGGCCATTGCGTTTGAATTCCTCGGCATTTCACCGATGGGCCGCAACGGCGTTCCAGCCATGGACGGCCGGAAAGACGATGTCGCGTTTGAGTGCGGCAAGCTGGTGATGGATCTCGTGAAGCAGGACCTGCGCCCTCGCCGAATCATCACCAGAAAGTCGCTGGAAAATGCCATTGCCGCGGTCGCCACGACAGGTGGCTCAACGAACGCGGTCCTACAT
>JBKKBQ010000077.1:0-3891 GCA_046714015.1 Nitrospira sp. | reverse complement strand
CTTCGTCCGAAACCGTCTGTACGGACTTTGCGCAACGAAATCCAAGACCGACTCCGTATGAATTATTATCAGGCTGATTCCAGAAGCGGTGACTCGTATGGAGTGAGGTTTCCGGCGCAAGCCAGGAACCACCACGGAGCACTTTCACCGGTCCTTGATTGGCGAAGTTGTACCCCTTCTCGGCGCCGCGGGGATTCATCGCTGGACTAGTCTTGTAGTAGTTGAGGTCATACCAATCCTCGACCCACTCGAACACGTTTCCAGCCATGTTATAGACGCCATAGCCGCTCGCACCTTCCGGGTAGGAATCGACAGGTGTCGTCCGGCCCACGTTCTGCCCATAGTTGGCCTTCTTAGGATCAAGCATGTGACCCCATGGGTAGTGGTTGTCGCCTTGTGGACCCTTAGCCGCTCGCTCCCACTCTGCTTCCGTCGGAAGCCGTTTGACATCCCACTTGCAGAATGCATTGGCATCAGTCCAGCTCACACCGACAACTGGGTGGTTAGCCTTACTGAGCCTCGGGTCATCCCAATAGGCGGGCGCCGGGTGACTGGTGGCTTTCATAAACTCCTTGTAGCGTGCATTCGAGGCTTCGAACTTGTCGATCAGATAGGCATCAAGCACAACCTGGTGCTGGGCTTCATCTGAATGCTCGCTACTCCCCATGGTAAATTCTCCCTTTGGGATGAGCACCATGTCCGCCGCTGTGGCGACTGAGACGGCTCCTACCATCACTACCGCCCCCAATCCCACCTGAAACACCGTTAGACTCCGCATAAGAGACCTCCTTTGTTTTAAAACACCGAACCTTCCTCGAGTCGCACACATGTAACTCTCAATGTCCGGACAAACAATTCAAAGATGGGACGCTCTCGCCAGTGTGCTCAAGCATGAAACGCGATTGGCTGTTTTCTATATGGTTCGTGCGAGTAATTCACCGCCTGACCTGAGCAGAAAACTTTCAGTATGCCAGCTGATCGTTGCTCAGCCACCGCCGAGCTCGCCCCTCGTCTCCACGACCAAGAACTCCCCTTTCATGTGGGTGTGAAGATCACACCAGAAGGGAACCTGCGTCGTTTCTCTATCCGGAGTAGATGTCTTAGAGAAGTGCAAAGTCATGGTCTTCCCAGGCTGAAGATGATAGGCCTTGTATCCCTTGCCCTTCGAATCTCTCATCTCAACACCGTCGCCCTCCTTCTTGAGGACTGTGGTCGTAAAAACCGGAGAGGTGATCCCATGAGGAATCGTGCCGTTGTTGCGGAACGTGATTGATGTCAATTGATCGGGCATCGTGTGGCCTTTTACGCTGTACCCCAGGTCTGTGATTGTAATATCGACGTGCATCTCACCCGTATCCATAGCCTGGACAACGGATCGCCCATCGAAGCCCATCACCGCTATCACGATGGCCCCCATAACTAGCGGAACCAGTAACCTATTTCGCACACCCATGTTGTTCTTCATTACGCCCTCCCTGAAGATGAAACGGTAGTATGTTTAACCATTGCCTGGACGCCCAACCGAAAGTCGTTTGTGGTTATCAGGCCCGCCCTGATTGCTTGACCATGGTAGTGGGTCAATATGAAATCCATGATTGCACTATTGCCAAAGAGAAACTGTTCCATAGTGGTCATCTCTCTTGAGTCCGTGCGCCTCAAATCAGTTGCGAAATTGCCATGCTTTGAAATGGCGGAATTCAAACTGATCCATTACCGATCACAACGCTTCTATCGTCTTGCGATCACACAATGCTCGGAACTTCTTCCCCGCACGCTAGGTGGACTCCCGCCTCATTCCGTGCCTTGTCGAGTCATCAGCGGCTCATCGGCTTTGTGTAGGGATAAGCCGGTCCTTTGGACCCAATGCTCCCGATCACGTCCACCCTCATCGGTTGGTCTCCGTCCTTGTTGCTGTCCAACTGCGCCATCTTCTGGTTCAAGGTCTCAATGAAGTCCGCTCGAGGTGCATCGAGCGCGAAGCTATCTGACATACTCACGACTCCAGTTGCGGCTACCATCACGAAGAAACCAATTCTCAATGTGCCCTTTGTTGTCATGACATCCTCCCTCGATACAGACGCGATTCCGTTCGCGTGTTTAAGTGCAACTCAATCTATTTCCACACTGAACAGATGCCGGCTGATACTGTGTCGCTACTGACTGGCGATGAAGAGAGCGATTCCTCAGAATGACGGCATCGACGATGTCACCGCACTGCACGCATCGTCTTGTGGCACATTCCAGCTCGCTAGTACTGTTTCGTAGATCTGTTGAGACTTCGTTCACCATGAGACCGCCGCATCTCAGGCAGATCGGCTGAAGCAGTACTGGAGAAAAATCTGATTGACTCCGATGTTCACCGATTCTCGCTTTCTGTTCCGCTCTTGCCATGATGACCTCCATTGGATAAAGTTCAATGTTTGTCATAAGTATGTCTAATGTATAGGCCATATATGTCCAGTGTGTCAAGAGTTTTTTGTAAATAATTTGACCAACATTGAACATTGGAATAGAATTGGCTCACCTAGATATGAATACTCATAGAATTCATAGAGTTGCGAAACTCACGGGGCTCTCACGGGATGTTATTCGAGTATGGGAGCGTCGGTTTGAAATCCTAAAACCGACTAGAGGGGCAAATCGTTATCGCAAATATTCCGACGAAGATGTGGCATTGCTCAGGTTCCTGAAGGAGCAGCTGGATACTGGAGGCTCGATCGGAGAGCTGTCGAAATTAGGGCGAGAGGAGTTGTTGAATCGAGCACGAGCCAGTGCGCCGCAAGTGTCATTCGTCGACAGTGCATTCAGCAGACTCCTGCAGGAACTCCTGTCTAGTTTGAATCCATTCAATCGTGTGATCTTTGAGAAGCGTTTGAACGGCGCCGTGGCGGTGATTCCCTTTGAGGAAGCGCTGCATGGGATCTTGCTCCCCCTTCAGGAACAGGTGGGGCAGCTTTGGCACGATGGTCATCTGGACGTGGCCATCGAACATTACGTCACGAGGCAAATCCAACAAAAGATTTTCTCCGCCATGAATCAGCTTCCAGTCGCTGAGTATGGAGCCAAAGTGGTCGTCGCCTGCCCGCCCGGCGAGGAACACGACATTGCCGCGTTTGCGGTCGCCTATCGATGTCGTGTTCGCGGGTGCCGCGTTCACTATTTGGGAGCCAATGTGCCTCTCGTCTCACTAGCCAAGCTCTGCGAGGAGGTTGAACCGGGTCTGACCCTCATGTCATTTCCTGTCGCACTTTCCGAGGCCAATGCGGCTGAGTTGGTTCAAACCCTTGCCGATGCAGTGCGCCCCGCCTCCGATCTTGCCGTCGGTGGTCATGGCGCACTCGCGATGCGTGAGCTTTTCATGAACTACAATATTACGGTTCTGGAGAACTTCGCTGACTTGGATCACCGGCTGGATCGATTGATGAGGCAAGCCGTATCTCGCGGGTAACGAGGAGAGGCCGATCAGATGGCATCATACCCGCTCACAATATTCTTCGATGGAGCCTGTCCGATTTGCGATCGAGAGATCGCCCTTATGAGGAGATTGGACAGGCATCGGCGGCTGTTATTGTGCGACTTCTCACGGCCGGACTATGACCCGACATCAATAAATATATCCCCCGCTGAACTTGGGAGAATCATTCATGCCCGTTGGGGTGATGGGACTGTCATCACCGGCGTCGATGTGTTCCGAGCCATGTGGGAGGCAGTCGGCCTTGGATTCTTGGCCAGACTCAGTCGTCTTTCTCTAGTCGAGCCACTTGTCGTGAGGGCCTATGCCTGGTTTGCACGGAACCGCTTTCGGCTCACTGCTCGCTCGCAGGTCTGTGAGGGAGACGCATGCAGATCATCCCTTTCAACCCGGCAAGGTCCATGAACTGCTTGCCGCCA
>JBKKBQ010000076.1:0-3683 GCA_046714015.1 Nitrospira sp. | reverse complement strand
CTCCCGATTCGAGCCGGAAGCTTAGACGGAATCTGGGCGGCTGCCTCATTGATTCATCTACTGAAGAGAGCTCTGCCGAGTGTGCTGACCGAACTTCGTCAGCTGGTGACCCCAGAAGGCTTCCTTTCCGCAACATTCACGTATGGTAGCAACAGCCGCATCAAGCGTACCGGCTGGATGCCGGGCCGCTATTTCGCTCGATGGAGAAAAGACGAACTGGCACGGACAATACGTCGGGCTGGATGGAAGGTGATGTCGTTAAAGGTGGTGAGTAATCAGGAACGCAAGGGGAGATGGATTAATGTGATTGCTGTGAGAAGCTCGAGCAGCTGAAAAGATACAACCCCATCTCTGAGAATGCTCCTTGGTCCCTTTCCTCACCGGACTGAGGAGTAATCATCGGCTTGAAAGATATGCGCCAACTATGCACGCAAATAAGGCAAGAAAGAATGAATGCGCCAAAGCTTTGAGAGGCGTTTATCGGAGAATAGAATGTTTCCAGCCGGGCGCCCATAAGCCAAAGTGCAATTAGAACTCCTCCAAAGATAAGTAGAGAGGACAAAGCCGGAGCTGCTGAAAAAAGGTCCATTGGGACTACATGCAGATTGGATATCCTAGAATTGATCTTCTCGTGTTAGTAGAGCATCCGCCATGCGATTTGGTTGTGCCTCGACGGTCACTACAGTTAGGCACTGATCATGAATAGCCGTGTTATTGGCTGGGCAGCTGTGCGGTGGTTTTCTGGTCCAGCGTCACGTAGACCTTGTCCTCGAAGGTATAGTAGCCGCCGTTTTCTTTGTCCGTTGAAATGCAGGCTGATGAGAAGATGATGGCGCAGCCGAAGATATCACCAAGCATCCACCAGGATCTGGTTCGTGAAATCGCGATGGTCTTCGGCTCATAGCCCTCCTTCGTGACAACTGCCTGGTGATCGCCTTTTCGGTTGAGCGAGACGGTCCCCGGTGCCAGCAACTGGACGCGACCATCGACCACGACCTCGGCATCGAGTGGTGTCGTGAAAAACGTGACGGACTGACGGTCGCCGTGCCACCAGGTGCCACAGCCGGAGAGCGAGACCAGTCCCAAAAGCAGAGCGATAGTTCCAAATCGTAATTGGCCGACCCAGTGCGTCATAGTGATTTCTCCTCGCTGAAAGGTATCCTGCGAGGCATTTTTTCACTGACTCGGCTGTTCTTCTAGAGGATTCGCAAATCTTGCAGGAGGGGTTTCACGGGGCGCGTGCGGGCTAAATCTTCATGGCCTCGTTTACTTCGCACAGCGTCGCACTGGCGACTGCGGCAGCTCGCTTGCTGCCGGCCTCGACGATCTCGTCGACGCGGGATGGCTCTTGCGTGAGCTTCGCGCGTTTGTCCCAGATCGGCATCAGCTGTTCTACCATTCGATCCGCGACGAGCTTCTTGCAGTCGATACAGACGATCGCGGCGGTCCGGCAATCACGATTGACCTGATCCTTAACCGCGTGCGAGGAATAGATGTTGTGGAATTCGTAGACGGGACAGAGGTCGGGATTACCAGGGTCGGTCCGTCTCACACGGGCCGGGTCGGTGACCATGGTCTTGAGTTTTTGCCGGACGACCGGCTCAGTATCCGAGAGGTTGATCGTATTATTATAACTCTTGCTCATTTTTCGGCCGTCAGTACCGACCACCTTAGGAAACTTGGTCAGATGTTCCTTCGGCTCGGGGAAGACGGCTGTTTTGTAGATGTCATTGAATCGCCGGGCGAGTTCCCTCGTTAGCTCCAGATGGGGCAGTTGATCTTTCCCCACCGGCACAAAATCAGGTTTGTACAAGAGGATATCGGCGGCTTGTAGGACTGGGTAGCCCAGAAAGCCGTAGGTCGTGAGATCTTTTTCTTTGATCTCCTCCTGTTTCTCCTTGTAGGTCGGGTTACGTTCCAGCCAAGAGACCGGCGTCATCATCGAAAGCAAGAGATGCAAGATCGCATGTTCCGGAATACGGGATTGAATAAAAATTGTGGAACGTTCCGGATCGATACCGCCGGCCAGCCAATCGATCAGCATCTCCCGCACGAACGTCCGAATGCGGCTGGTGTCGGCATAATTCGTCGACAACGCATGCCAATCGGCGACGAAGAAGTAGCAGTCATACTGTTCTTGCAAGACCTTCCAGTTTTCTAAGGCACCGAGATAGTTGCCGAGATGCATGAGGCCGCTCGGCTGCATGCCGCTGAGGACTCGCCTACGTGCGGTGGTCATTCTGCGACTCCTGGACGGAGACCGAGTGCTGTCGACAAGATCGTGCCGGATAGGCCCTTGGCGAAGGTCCCGGTGATCGTGTGGATAACGCCCAGTTCCTTGTCGAACACGATGAGCCCCACCAAGATGAGCATGCCATAGGGCTCCAATCGTGCGAGTGTCATCGCTGGTTTCGGCGGCAGTAGCGCCGTCAGGATCCGGCCGCCGTCCAGCGGTGGGATCGGAAGCAGATTGAACAGTGCAAGAAACACGTTGATCATGACGGAATAGAGCGCCATGACTGCGACTGGGCGCAACAACATGGTTGCGAGGAGGCCTGAGGACTCTTCAGCCTCAGTGACGCTGCGAGGAGACAAGGTCGGCTCGTACGTCAAGATCAACGCCAAGAGCAAGGCACTCGCGACGGCGAGCAGCAGATTCATTCCGGGACCGGCCGCTGCCACGAGTGCCATGTCACGCCGAGGCTGGTGCATATTCCGAGGGTCAATCGGTACCGGCTTGGCCCAGCCCAACAGGAAGCTCCCGGGCAACATCACACAGATCAGCGGCAAGATGATGGTACCGAACGGATCGATATGGGCCAGTGGATTGATGGTGAGGCGTCCTTCACGTTTGGCGGTCGAATCGCCACATTTCTCCGCCATCCATCCATGCGCATATTCATGGAGGACCATCGCAAACAACAGGGGCAGCCCCATATACGAGATCGTGTGGAGAATTTGAGAAAGAGAACTCATGAATCCGGGCTCAGTTTAATTGCACAAACTTACCCTGTTTCACCTGCAGAAGAAAGAGCGGGCGATGGAGGGTACCGTCTGGTCCAAAACCGGCCGGACCGGCGATTGTCGGCAAGTTGCGCTGCGTCATGAGGAAGTCGTGAAGCGCTTCACCGGAGGTGGCTCCCTGGCGGACTCCTTCGATGACGACTCTGGCTGCATCATATCCCTGCATGGTGAAGAGCGACGGGGTTGATTGAAAACGCTTGTGGTACCGCTGAACGAACTCCTGCACGGCGGGATTCGGGCTGTCGGTGAAGAAGCCGTCCACGAATGTTGCGCCGTCAACCGTGCGATCGGCGGTGCGGGCAAAGTCCTGGGAGTTCCAGCCGTTGGTCCCCAGCAGCGGGGCCTTGATGTCATGAAACGCCAGCTGTGCGGCGAGAAGACCGATCTCGTGTGAACGACTGGGGATGAAGATCGCGTCAAACCCCGGCGTATAGAGGACGCGTTTTTCGTTTCGGCTGAGAGGTTTGCCGGGCTGTCGCGGCGCGTCAATTGGAACCGCCAGCCCATACTTTTTCAGGTCTTCGGCCTTGAGCCGTTGGATCTGCGGAGCAAAATCCGTTTCCCCTTCCTTAAACGCCTCCATCGCGATGATTTCGCCGTCGAATCGACGCACCTCCTGTGCGAAGAGCCGGGCCAGTTCTCGTCCATAGACGGTGTCG
>JBKKBQ010000075.1:0-5159 GCA_046714015.1 Nitrospira sp. | reverse complement strand
GCGTATCGCCGTTGTGAAAGTAGGGAGCAGTCAGCGCCACGTTGCGTAGCGAGGGAACCTTGAATGCGCCTTCGATACCGAATCCCTTAGTGACGGTGGCGCCGTCGAAACTGGTCGGCGGCCCGGTTGGGAAAAGGCGTTTGCTGTGCGACAAGGGACCGAAGGCATCGCTTGCCCCCACGCCCAAGTCGTCATCGGTGGGGCGTAGACCGATGTTGTTGAAGCCTTTGTCGATGATGTTGCCGTCGCGGGTGCGCACTGGGCCGTTCGCCGCTAGATTGATCCGGCGGACCGAGGCGTCCGTCAGCTCGGCGCTCTCGTGACAGTTACTACAGCGCAAATTATTGGGGCCTCGTGTCCGATCGTTGAACAGGTGGGCGCCGAAGAGAGCAAAACGGCTGATGGGATTGGGATTGGTATTCGTCCAAGGATTGAGCGCCGGATCGGAAGCACTCGGATGCTCCCGACGGAAGCGGTCCCAGGGAGTATCGTCGGAAACCAGGGTGGCTTCGTAGAGTTGCACAGACAAACCAAAAAAGAGTGCGAAATTGTATTCGAGCAGTGTGAACTCTTCAGTTGCCGAATTTTTATCGGGTTGATCGACGATGGTTACGGTGCCGTCCTCCGCCACCTGAACGAGTTTTATGCTCTGCCAGTACTTGTCATGGAAGGCGGTACGAATCATGTCATTGTAAGATTTCACTCGGAGGCCACGCTCAGGGTATCGGCTGGACGCCCCCAAGACACTGTCCGATGGGTCCACGAGCTGGTGTTGAAGCGGCCGCGCCCCATTGACGCGCTTGCCGAGGAGCCGCATTCGCTTTCCTTTGCGCAAATCGCGTGCGAGGTCTTGTACGGTGCGGCCGGGAGTGGCCATCTCCAGCTCGCTGACGATCGGGCCGATAGCCTGGGAGGCAAGGCTTGAGTTCACGAGTGCCACCTCTGCTTCGACCAAACTATTGCCCACTCCAACCATCACGTGCGCCTCAGGGTCTCGGGTGCCCAAATGATTCACGCCGTTGAAGATGTTCTCCGCCCGTCCGTCCCAGAATTGTCGGTGGTTGAACACGGCGTTGATGACCGACGGAGTGTTGCGCGGCTCAACTCGGCGGGTTTTGAGCTGACCAACTTGAAAGCCAAGTGGGTCGGGGCCTCTGTCGAGAAACGCCACGCCTTGCGAGCTGATGACGTCGTTACTGTCGGTGGCCTGATCGAGAGCACCTCGCTGTCCGGCAACGGCAAGCCTAGTGAGTGGGAACTCCGTGCCGATGAGCTGATAGTTCGGACCACCTCCCTTAAAGTTCAAATCCTGTTTAGGGATGTGTTTGAGGCCTGGTGAGAGCTGGTTCTTCGAACGAGGGTCTGCACCTGCACGAAAGTGGCAGCTGGCGCAGGCCTGGACTCCATCACTGCCGATCTGCATGTCCCAGAACAGCGCCTTGCCCAAGACGATAGCCGCCTGCTTGTTCTTGACGTACTCCATGAGGTGTTGGTCGCTCGGGCCGGGCACGGGCACGCTGCGCAAGTCACCCGGAAGATTCCCCAAGTCACTGCCTGCAGGCGGATTCAACACGCGTGGAATTGTTCCGTCTCCGTTCAAAGCGTAGAGAGCGGGCGCGGATAGGCCCGAGAGAATGACAAGAGTAATTGCGGCATGCGTGGGTTTCATAAATCCCCTCCGACGTTTATATTCCCATCAGGCCCTGGATGGCTTGATCTCGGCGGGCGGAATTCGGCGGGGACCACCAAATCGACATTAGGCATAATAACGATTCAGAGGCGCAGAGGTATCATGACGAACCTACACTCCGCCACACCTCTTTCGTAGGGGTCGTCTGAAGGCGGGATGTAGGACAGCGAAGCTTGGTTATGATCGTGGCGATCGTGCCAGATAGGCCCGCCAGCCGCCGTATGATGTGATCTCTCGATGTCCTTCGACGAGCGCCGGCTCGCCCAACACACCGAGAACGATGCTTCCATCTTCCAGCCGGACTTTTCCGACGCACAGACCTGGAGGCTCATTCAATAAAATACCCGCCAGCCCAGCGGCCGGCACCGACCAGACTTCGACCGAGACTTTAGATCCGGTCCCATCGGTGACACGCAGCATCGCGGGGTGCTCGTCGTTGATCGTCCAGAGACGATAAACCGGTTCGGTTGCCGTTTCCCGGACGAACGTTGCCTTGGCCGTCTCCATGTTGTGGTTGAGCTCGAGCCCCCGCATCAGTGTGCCGTTGACTGCAAGCAGCACTTCGCCCTGGCTCACGTGTTGCTCCCGGTGTAGGTCTGCCGAAGCGATGCGATGAGGTGATCAGCCGTCGTCACCCAGCCGACAATGCCGCCCTGCGATTGGATCATACGGACCGTCGCCTGTTTAAACTCGGGGAAATAGCTTTCGGTTCCATCCTCCACCAAGAGGCACTCATATCCGCGGTCATTGGCCTCTCGCATGCTGGTTTGGACACAGACCTCGGTGGTCACTCCTGTAAATATCAAATGGGTGATACCGAGTTTCTTCAAACGTTCCTGTAAAGTGGTGGCGTAGAATGCTCCCTTGCCCGGCTTGTCGATAACGAGTTCGCCGGTCTCGGGACGCAGCTCCGGGACGATATCGTTGCCTGGCTCTCCCAAGACCAGAATGCGCCCCATAGGGCCGGAGTCGCCGATGCGGAGATTGGAATCCCCACGCCTTCTTTTGGCCGGCGGGCAATCCGACAGGTCGGGGCGATGGCCCTCCCTGGTGTGAATCACCGGCAGCCTCAGTTCGCGAAACGTCTTGAGCAGCTTGGCAACCGTCGGGACGATCTGCTGCAGCCGTTCGACCTGGTTGCCCAGCGCCGCCCCGAATCCGCCTCGCTCGACGAAGTCGCGCTGCATGTCGATGATCACCAATCCCACACGATTGCCCGAGTCTTTAGCCGGTAATGGATAAGGATAAGGAGAGGCGTTGACGGTATTCATGTTGTATGTCCTGTCATGTGTCGCCCAATGATCGCCAGATCGGCGCCGGACGACGTGGTTTCATAGACGAGTTGACCGTTGAACATCACCACCGTGCGGTCGGACAGTTCCAGGATTTCGTCGAGATCTTCGCTGACCAGAAGAACGGCCGTTCCGCGATTGCGGGCGGCGACAATCTGCAGACGAATTTCCTCCATGGCCAGAAAGTCCAGCCCGAAACAGGGGTTGGCGATGATTAAAATCTCCACCTCCGCCGACAGCTCACGCGCTAGGACCGCCCGCTGCACGTTGCCTCCCGAAAGCGATTCAATGGGTGTGTCGGGATAGGGCGGTTTGATGTTATAGCGTTCAATCAGGCCGAACGCGCTCCGGCGTAGTGCTGGGCGACTGATGAGCCAACCGCCCACCGTGTGAGGTGCTAGATCGAAATTGCGAAAGGCCAGGTTCTCCGCCACCGTCATGCGTCCGACGCATGTGTTCTGGAGTGGTTCTTCCGGTAGGCAGAACATCTTGTGCTGCATGATCTTCTCGCGAGTCGGGTGAAAAGGCTGCTCCTGCACGTGGATCGTGCCGGACGTGGCCTGGCGCTGCCCTGCTAGGACCTCAACCAGTTCTCGCTGGCCATTGCCTGAGACCCCGGCCACTCCGACGATCTCGCCTTCATGGATGGTGAGATGCAGTCCCCGCACGACTTCCACGCCGATATCATCCTTGACGCGGATATCTTGCAGGACCAGCCTTGGAACCTTCTTTGATAGGACGGTCCGTTGCTTCGGTTTCACCGTCACTTCTGAGCCCACCATCATCTCCGCCATCTGAGAAACTTTCAATTCTGAAACTTGTCCGGATCCAACGAATTGTCCCTTGCTAAGGACCGTCACTTCGTCCGCAAATGCCGCCACTTCCCGAAGCTTGTGGGTAATGATCAGGACGCTCAATTGTCGGGCCAGGGTCATGGCTCTGAGATGTCCCAGCATTTCGTCAGCTTCTTGCGGAGTCAGAACGGAAGTCGGTTCGTCCAGAATGAGGATCCGGTTCTGCAGCGCGAGTTGTTTAAGAATTTCCACTTTCTGTTTTTCGCCCGCCGCCAGCGAGCTGACACGAGCGGTGAGTGACACCCTGAACGGCATCTTTTCCATGAACTGGGTCAGCTGATCCTCTTCCTTCTGCCAATTAATGACGGGGTCCAGCGTCGCCTTGGAGATCACCAGGTTCTCCAGTACCGTCATATTGGGGATCAGCGTAAATTGCTGATAGACCATCCCGATGCCGAACGTTTGCGCATCGCGCGGGCTGCGAATCGTGACCTGTTCCTGATCCAGCAAAATTTTCCCCTCATCGGGGTGGTAATACCCCATGATGCATTTGACCAGGGTGCTCTTGCCCGCGCCGTTTTCACCGAGCAGCGCATGGAACTGGCCTGATCGGAGGTGAAAGTTCACGTCCTTCAAGGCCGTGAGCGGTCCGAAGCGCTTGGTAATCCCCAACGCTTGCAAATCTGGAGGAACTCCATCCGTCATGAAAGCGCCTCTAACAGGGCATCGGATTTTGCCACGGCTCCGAACACGCCGCCTTGCATCTTGACCATCTTGATCGCAGCTTGGTGGTTGCCATAATCCGTCGCGCCACAGCAGTCTTCCAGCAAGAGGCATTCGAAGCCACGATCATTGGCTTCGCGCATGGTGGTATGCACGCAGACATCGGTGGTGATCCCGGCCAGGACCACATTTTGAATGCCACGAAGCCGCAACAACATCTCCAAATCGGTCGCCCAGAACGCGCCCTTGCCGGGCTTATCGATGATCGGCTCGCCGGTTTTAGGAGCCAGCTCAGGGATGATGTCCCAGCCTGGTTCTCCCCTTACCAAGATTTTGCCGCAGGGACCGGGATCCCCGATGCCGGCGCCGATTTGTCGGCTTCGCCATCGCTTATTCTCAGGCAAATCCGATAAATCAGGCCGATGGCCTTCCCTCGTGTGGAACACATGCATCCCGATGGTGCGGGCCTTGGACAACACTTTCAGGATATGCGCGATGGGGGCTCTGGTGAGAGAAATGTCGTAGCCCATTTTGTCGACATATCCTCCTTTGCCGCAAAAATCGGTCTGCATGTCGATGATGAGAAAGACCGTATTGTTCGGCCGGAGATCTCCATTATAGGGATAGGGATAGGGGTCTGATGCGACGTATGTTTTATCC
>JBKKBQ010000074.1:0-4720 GCA_046714015.1 Nitrospira sp. | reverse complement strand
ACCCTTCAGGTGAGTGGTTCGACCCGCGAACGAGCCCCTCCCGAAAGAAGATTTCAGTCCCCCATGGTGTAACGATTCTGGTGAAAGGCTGGTGAGCGATGCGGCGTGTTTTCTTGGCACTGCTCTTGGTTTTGATCGGTGCGGCAGGCGCACCGGAGTCCATTGTGGCTGCAGATTCCATTGAGGAGGCTGAATTTGCGTATGATCGCGGTGAGTATACACAGGCGGCCCGCCTCTTCAGTCCCCTGGCGGAGCAAGGACTGGCATCGGCCCAGTTCTATCTGGGTTTGATGCATGAAAAAGGTCGAGGCGTCCGACAGGACTACCCAACGGCACTAACGTGGTTTCGCAAGGCGGCGGCGCAGGGCTACGCCGGTCCGCAGAACAATCTGGGCCTGATGTACGAGAGGGGACGGGGCGTCCGGAAAGACTTGGTTCGCGCGCTCATGTGGTACCTCATCGCCGGCGCCATGTTCAAGAACGATGAAGGGAAGGCAGCCTTGAAGCGTCGAGACCAGATGACCGCACACATGACTGCCGAGCAGATCGAGCAGGCGCAGGAGATGGCACGGCGCTGTCAGCAGTCCCAGTTTAAGGAATGCGACTAGATCAGGAATAGGTGACAGACCTAAAAGGTGTCGGAAGTAGTTTCTTGACATCTTCCTGCCGCTTTTAGTACCCATTCCCCTATGCCACGCCGCCCGCGCCTCGCAGCCGGAGACCTTGCCTACCACGTCCTGAATCGCCGCGTCGGACGCCTGCCCCTCTTTGAGACACGAGCCGACTATGTCACCTTTGAAAAGATTCTGGCCGAGGCCCATGCGAACTCCGGCATTCGCATCGCCGCCTATTGCCTGATGCCGACTCACTGGCATCTCTTGCTCTGGCCCAAACGAGATGGAGAACTTTCTGACGTGCTCCGCTGGATGACCGTCACCCACACCCAACGTTGGCATGCCCATCACCAGACCGCCGGCACCGGCCCGGTTTATCAAGGCCGGTTCAAATCGTTTCCCGTGCAAACGGACGAACACTTTCTCACCGTCGCCCGTTATCTGGAACGCAATGCGCGCCGAGCGAAGCTGGTCAGACAAGCCGAAAACTGGCCGTGGTCCAGCTTGTGGCGCCGAACGCAAGGAGACCCGAAGCTGACCAGGTGGCTCAGTGACTGGCCGGTGACTCCTCCGCGAAACTGGGTCACGCAGGTGAATCGTCCTGAAACCGGCGAGGAGCTGGAAGCCCTCCGACTCAGCGTGCAACGGGGCCGTCCGTTCGGCGAGGACGGTTGGGTCAGACGGATGGTGAGACGCTTCGGGATGGAATCAACCCTTCGACCGCGCGGCAGGCCGAAAGGATCCTGACACAACGACTCGGAACGGCTGCTCTTCTTCTTACAAGACAAGGAGGGGAATCCAGAGAACGCATCTCGTGTCCTGAGTGAACTGCTTCGCGAGATGCGCTCCCGAGACATGGCAGGAAGACTCTCTCAGTTTACCGTGCGCCCTTACATTCCTTTCTTATAGATCCAGATGCCAACGCCCGCAAGCCCGAGCAACGCGACCGCTAATGTTAAGAGATTCGCATCCATAGTGGCTCCTTTCTTTGTTTTATTGCCCTACTTAGACCATAGGCTCTTCTCTGCAGCTAAGCGAGCTTTATAATGTGTCCCCGCATGGACACGGCGTTTTCACCTTGTTCATCATGATTCCAGCCACTTGGGCAACAATGAGGATTAGAACCGCAGAGAGAAATCCAAGGTGGGCAGAACACTCTTCTTCCTTTCTTGATGAAACATGAAATTATTTTCCACGCCGAAACCGCGCGCGAATATCTGAGATGAAGCCTGAGCACGGATGTATGAACACTCAAGAGAATACGCGTGAAGTAGTTCTCGGCTCGTGACGGAACTGACATATGCTTCAGGGCAAAGACTGTGTTGCAAACCGTTATGCAGCTTGTGGTGAGGTTTTGTCGATTTGTTGTACAATAGATCTGTGACGAGTCGCTCTTCTCCTGGAGGCTCGCATGGCACGGAGCAATCATGAACAGCCCTACCGAGCGCGTGCACTGAAGTTATTCCCCTGGATCTGTGCCCACTGCGGTCGAGAATTTGACGGCAAGAAGCTCAGCCAACTCACAGTTCATCATAAGGACCACAACCATCACAACAATCCCCCGGACGGCAGCAACTGGGAATTGCTCTGCCTCTACTGTCACGACAATGAGCATCAACGCGATCAGGTCGGTGCTGGCCCGAACGAATCGCCGGCGAGCCGTGAACCTGATCGCCCTTTTACCCCCTTTGCCCATCTCGCCAATCTGCTCAAACGCAACAGCGCAGCCTGATCAAGGCCGGACCGAAGATTCGGAGTTAGGATAGGCAGGGCGACAGCTAAGGGCCAGGCGTTTCTTTTGCGAAACGATCACCCGCCGGGTTCTTGGATCCTCCCTTGCCTCCCCCTCGCCCGCCTTGATCCTGTTCGCCGACTTCGCTCTGGTCATACCGCCGCTCTCGCCAAGGCCACTTGTGGAACTCTGCCGCAATCGGTACTCTGCCTCCACTCAGGTCCCTTTGTCCATGAACCGGCCACTCTTCATGACTCATCCCCGCGATCCCTTGCACGGGATCACATTAGAAACCATCGTTACGACTTTGGTCGCGCGGCACGGGTGGGCGAAACTCGGCGCACGCGTCCCCATCCGCTGTTTCCGCCATCATCCCACACTCCGGTCGAGCCTGACGTTCCTGCGCAAGACGCCGTGGGCGCGCAAGCGAGTTGAACAGATGTTTGTGGAGGAACTTTCCTAGCCCGCATTATTCACGATGGCTTCTAACGCGACCATCTATAAAGCCCTGCTGCAGATCGCCGATATGGATCGCCGGCACTTCCAGGACCATGGGCTCACGATCGCGCGCCATCCGTCTGAGACCGAGGAGCGCATGATGGTACGAGTGCTCGCCTTCGCGCTCCACGCAGACGAGGCCCTGTCATTCGGCCGCGGGGTGGGCACCGAAGACGAACCGGCACTGTGGCAACGGGATCTTACCGGGACAATCGACCTTTGGATCGAGATCGGCCAGCCCGACGAGAAGACCCTGCGTCAGGCCTGCGGCCGCTCTAAACAGGTCATCGTCTATGTCTATGGAGCCAGCAGCGCCGAGGTATGGTGGGCGAACCAAAGCCCGTCCCTCGACCGGCTGAAGAACCTCGCCGTGACGCTGCTCCCGATGGAGAGCATTCGTGCCCTCGCGGGCATGGCAAGACCCACCATGCAGTTACAATGGACAATCCAGGACGGGCATATCTGGATCGCGGACGGTCCTCAGACTCTCCACCTTGAATTACAGCGATTGAAGAGCTGACGGCAAGAAACACCCCACGAGGCAGAGAACATCGGAACGGGGACTTGTACATGGCACATCTGTAGGCTGCCACCTCACTTGACTGACCGGTTCCTACCACGTAACATATTCTTACGACGTTTCAGCACGCTGACTATCTTATCCCTCGCGTATTTGGCCTATTCGACGCGATCGATTCCCCGGTCTCCGCGTTCCAACGCCGGGTAACGCTGCGTAACGCAGTCATCGCCAAGAGGAATCGCCGATGCCTACCAACAGACCAATCACGGACCGTATCCTGGGCTTACTTCATGACTCTCCAGAATGTGACTTCGACCTCTTCGTTGCTCGATACCCTGAGTTCACCTGGAACGAACTTTTTCAGGAGGTGGGGCGATTGAGCCGGACCGGGCAGGTGAGCATTATGAGAGGAGTCGGAGTGTTCACGGTCAAATTGGCACCGGTCAAATCGACAGGGGGCATAAAAGAGGTCGCCCATCGCGAAGGCTCCGGTCAAGCAGGCACGCCCCCTCCTCCACCAGTCCTTCCATGACCCTAGCGACATCTGATATCACGCCGAATTCCTTCTCTCTCCGCACTCGCGTCACTCAGTCGCATCCCGGTTGTCGTCATGAGTCGCGTGGGCTCTACCGTGAGCCGCACAAGTCGTCCGTCAGTAGCCCGCGGTACGATGATTGAACCGCGGGCTACCAATCTATCTAAAGACGAAGACTTATGGACGACCTGGGGAGGCGATTCCGGAAGGCGTAGTTCCTGCCGAGAAAGGATTACCCAAGAGTCCGTTCAAAGGAGTTAATAGGCCGGTTCCATCCGCAATCGCATAAGTCCAAACGTTGCCGCCACTATTTGCCACGTACAGAAACTCTCCTGTTGGCTCTACGGTCAGAGCCACCGGATTCGCACCGGCGGCGAACGGCGACCCTGCCACAGGCGTCAAGACCCCGCTGCCCGCGGTGATCGTGTAAGCCGAGACATTCCCGCCGCCGTTTGCCACATAGAGAAATTGTCCGTTCGGTGAAACCGTCACGGCATTGGGGGTGGTCCCGGCCCCAAAGGGCGAGCCTGTCACCGGCGTCAATCCACGATTCGTGCTATCGATCGTAAATGCCGATACTGAACCTCCTTGGTTCGCTACAAAGACAAATATCGCATCCTGCGACACCGCAATTGCCGTTGGGTTCGTCACGCCTGGAAATGGAGAGCCGGTGATAGGCACCAATGCTCCGGTCGACGCATTTATTGTAAATCCCGACACATTGTTTGACCCACTATTGGCGACATACACGATTGCCGAGGCTCCCGTTCCTTCAAACACTCCATCTCCCCCTCCTCCACTTGGACAACCTGCTAACAGCG
>JBKKBQ010000073.1:0-10043 GCA_046714015.1 Nitrospira sp. | reverse complement strand
TGTCGGGAAGGACTGACCGTAAACGACGGGGTCTTTTCAAGGTGGAAGGGACATAAGCCCTTGAGATTCTGTCCGGCCTTGGTCAAGGACACATGCCGGCTGACGATGTCGACGATGTCGAGACGGTCCTTAATCAAGTTAAGGGTCTCGTCGGAAATCAAGCTTCGGCCCACCAGAGTCGCTGCTCCTACGTCCTCATCGCGCACGACCGGACGAGTCGGTTGGTAAGTAATCGGAATAATTGACCGGTCAGAGTAACAGACGGGTGGAAAACCTGTCAATTCTGAGAATTCCGTCACCCTGGAGGCCAACTCATATGCCGCCCTCCCAGCACATGAAAATGGAGATGGAAGACGGTTTGTCCCCCGTCGCGACCGGTATTCGCCACCACACGAAACCCCTGGGCGGCAAGACCTTTATCGTTTGCGACCTTCGTACACGTCAGCAAGAGCCGAGCCAGCAACATCTGGTCGGACTCACCCAAATCCTGCACAGATACCACATGCCGTTTTGGAACAATCAAGGTATGAACTGGCGCTTGGGGGTTAATATCGTCAAACGCCACGGTGTGCTCGTCTTCATGGACAAGTTTCGCCGGAATCTTTTTCTCAACAATCTTACAGAAGAGACAGTCGCTCATCATCCGCCTCTCACTTGTCACGTAACCCGGACTTGCCAAATCGTTTGCCTAACTCTTGAAACACCTCCTGAATACTGATCTCGTGATATCCCAGCACCATGAGGGCGTGGAAGAGCAGATCGGCCACTTCGTACACGATTTCCTCTTTCTTGCCGCCTTTGGACGCCAAGAGGACTTCTCCGGCCTCTTCCGCCACCTTTTTCAGAATCTTGTCATGCCCCCCCTTGAACAGCTTTGAGGTATAGGAACCGGTCTGGGGATTGGCGCGGCGTTCCTGAATCGTCCTGAGAACACCCTCAAGAATTCCGCTATGTGCATCCTGTGGATTGGAACGAACGATCTGGCCCTGTTCATCTACCCTAGAAAAAAAACAGGCTCGCTCGCCTGTATGACAAGTCGGTCCGGCTGGTTGGGCCTTCACCAAAATAGTGTCGCGGTCGCAGTCGATAAAGAGTTCCTTTATGTGGAGCGTATGACCGGAGGTTTCACCTTTTTCCCACAGCTTGTTTTTTGACCGACTCCAAAAGTGCACCCGCTTGGTCGCGATCGTCTTCGTGATGGCCTCTTGGTTCATGTATCCGAGCATCAGGACCGTCCCGTCGAGCCAATCCTGAATGACGGCCGGGAGCAGGCCCTCGCCATCGAACTTGAACTGATCTGCTGATCCTTGACTCATTGTGTCATGCCAATCGACGAAAACTATCCGAACGAATAGGGACACCACGTTCCCGCAAATATGCTTTCGCTTGAGAAATCGTATAGGTCCGAAAATGAAAAATCGAAGCGGCCAAGACTGCGTCTGCTTTCCCCGTAACAAACCCATCGTACAGATGTTCAAGAGTGCCGACTCCACCCGACGCAATCACGGGAATCGATACAGCGCCTGACACGGCGCCTGTCAGATCCAAGTCGTACCCGGTCTGCCGGCCATCCTGATCCATGCTGGTCAACAAGATTTCTCCGGCACCGTACTGGTCCATCCGCTTTGCCCACTCAACCGCATCAAGTCCCGTCGCTTGGCGACCGCCGTGCGTGAAGACCTCCCAGCGATCACCCGCTGTGCGCTTGGCATCGATGGTCACGACGATGCATTGCGTCCCAAACCGCCGAGCGGCCTCTTGCACGAACGCGGGCCGTCGGACTGCCGCGGTATTGATGCTCACCTTGTCTGCTCCGGCATTCAACAAGGCCCGAATGTCGTCGAGCGTCCCCACGCCCCCACCGACCGTCATCGGCATAAATACCCGGGCAGCCGTCCGCTCAACGACGTCGATGATCGTCTTCCGGTTTTCATGCGACGCGGTGATATCGAGAAAGCAAAGTTCGTCCGCTCCTTCGTGATCATACCCCACCGCTGCTTCAACCGGGTCTCCGGCATCGCGGAGATTCACAAAGCTGAGGCCCTTGACCACGCGGCCCTTTTTGACGTCCAGACAGGGAATGATGCGCTTGGTCAACATCTCAATGGGTTTGCCCGAGTGTTGCGATCGCAGCCTGTAAATCCAGCTTCCCATCGTAAAGGGCCTTCCCCACGATCGCCCCCTCGATTTTTGGACCGAGTGATCGTACGGCTCGCAGATCTTCCAGACGAGTGATCCCCCCCGAGGCAATCACCGGAAACGAAGAGCATTCGACGATCTCTTTCAACGCAGGCAGATTCGGTCCGTTCAGCATGCCATCACGTGCGATGTCGGTATACACCACGGCGGCAATCGCGCAGCCTGAAAGTTCCTTCAACAAATCGATTGCCTTCACATCGGATACCGTTGTCCAACCTTTAACAGCTATTCGGCCGTCACGTGCGTCGAGCCCAAGTACGATCCGCTGCGGAAACTCCTGGCACGCCAGATCGAGAAGCGTCCGGTTCGTGAGTGCTGCCGTGCCGAGCACAACTCGTGACACACCGGCATTGAGATACCGGCGGACCGTGTCAATGGTCCTGATGCCGCCGCCGACCTGAACTTTGACGCGAACCGCTTTCATGACGGACTCAATGTGGGGCAAATTCTTGGGCTCGCCGTCGACCGCGCCGTTTAAATCTACGACGTGAATCAGACCGGCTCCCTGTTGTTGCCACCTGCCGGCAACCTCCGTGACATCGTCAGAATAGACCGTTTCCGCCGCCATATCGCCCTGGCGTAACCGCACACAATGCCCATCCTTCAAATCAATGGCAGGAATAACCAGCACCCTACTTGCGCTCCCCTACGCCGAACGGAAAATCTCTTAAGACCTCATCAACCCCGTATTCTGCGAGTTCGGCCGCCGTCACGAAGGCCCATCGCTGCAAGAATCCCACGAGGTCCTCGTTCATGGGCCGTTGCCGTTCGTAATAGCCGCCGACCCAGAGCACTTGCCCATCAGCCGCCACGACCTTGGCCTCAAATCCGACCGTCGCGGGAGGATTCGCTCCCAGTCGACTGCCCTCCCGCTCCTGGTACACCGATACAACGCCGAATAATGCGGCATCCGCCTTCAGTCGCTTCGCAATCGCGGCCGCAGCCTTTTCTGGTCCCATTGTGGCCGGTTCTCCGTCAGCCGGAGAGGCTCTGGCCACCTCGCCAGGAGACAGCACATGAATACCTTTCCGATCTTGGAGGCGCCCCCAGAACAATTCCGTTACCTTCTCCGCCGCATATCCCGGCACCACCATGGTTTTCTTGAGTGGGGGTTGCCCTTCCGGAGAAACTCCCATGGAGATATCGGAGCGACGGATACTATCAGGGGTTGGAAGAAAGAGGTCGTCTTGATCGCGCCCTTGGGGAGTCGCAATCGACGTAAAGGGCATCAAGGCAATGGAGCGAATCTTGTAGCGGGCGAGTTCATTGGACGACTTCGTCGTCACTTTCGATCCGCTGCAACCAGTCGCGACGATTGCCAGGGTAACGACGCAGATCACTCGGCCCACGTGAGACCGCATGGCCTGCTCCATCACTTCCACGCTCCAAAATTCTTGATCAATTGCAATCCGACCGCCTGACTCTTCTCCGGATGGAACTGGCAGGCCACCACATTGTCCTTCCAGATACTGGACGTGAAGGGAATGCCGTAGCTCGTCGTGGTGGCCGTAATCTGTTTGTCGGCTGGATCCACGAAAAAAGAATGCACAAAATACCAATTCGATCCGTCCGCGATGTCCTCGAACACCGGACAGGGCCTTTGGATCGCGACCTGATTCCATCCCATGTGTGGAACCTTCAGCACCAGATCCCTTGAAAAGGATCTGACTTTTCCTGGAAGGATGTCGAGCCCCTCATGCTTGCCGAACTCTTCGCTTTCCGTAAACAATAGCTGGAACCCTAGGCAGATACCCAAGAACGGCTTTCCCGATTGAATCACCGCCTTGATGGGCTCGATCAATCCATATTGCTTGAGATTCGCCATGCAATCACCGAACGCTCCGACCCCGGGCAGAACCACATGGCTGGCATTCTGAATCGAAGCCACCTCGCGCGTGACAATTGCCTGGTGCCCCACCGCCTCAAAGGCTTTGGAGACACTGCGCAGATTGCCCATTCCATAATCAATGATGGCGATCATCGTGTTCGTCGAACGAATCGCAACAATACCGCAACTAGACTTGTCTCGCTACTCCCAATTCGCAAAACAAAAAGGGGACAGACGCTACAGTCTGCCCCCTTTCAAGCAATCAGCATTGCTGAGCCAGCCTGTCTATAAGCTCCCCTTCGTGGATAAGACTCTCCCCGCCAGCCGCTCTTCCAACATCGTCGCTTGATCCAACGCCTTGGCGAGCGCCTTGAAGATCGATTCCATGATGTGGTGCGGGTTACGGCCATAGAGCAGATTCACGTGCAGGTTCAGACCGCCGTGGGTGACAAAGGCTTGAAAGAAGTCTTCAAACAGGCCGAGATCGAATGCCTTAATCTTCCGGTCCGGCAGATTTACGTTGTAGACGAGGAACGGTCGGCCGCTCAGATCCACGGTGACCTGCGCCAATGTTTCATCCAACGGCGCCGAAGCAAACCCAAATCTCTTGATACCTGCCTTTTCACCCAACGCATGGTGCAGCGCCTTCCCCATCACGATGCCGACATCTTCCACCGTATGATGTTCGTCGATATCGAGGTCGCCCTTGGCCTGTACCGTCAGGTCGAAAAACCCATGTTTGGCCAGGAGCTCCAGCATGTGGTCGAAGAACCGGATACCGGTGTCGATCTTTTCCTGCCCGCTGCCGTCCAAGGTCCACTCGACACGGATGTCGGTCTCTTTGGTGGTTCGTTGGACATTCGCCTGTCGGGGAGCAGACCCGTTCTTCTTCATGAGAACCTGCTCTGCGCCGACTTGGCATGGGCGTCGAACCCTTCAATCTGCGCCAGTCGGACCAATGGATCTTTGACCTTGGCCAATTCTTGTTTCGTATAATGCACAATGTTGCTGACCTTCACGTAGTCGTTAACCGAAAGTGGCGAGAAGAACCGTGCAGTCCCTCCCGTCGGCAAGACGTGGTTTGGCCCTGCGATATAGTCGGCGACCGCCGGGGGCGTATAGCGTCCTAAGAACAGCGCGCCGGCGTGGCGGATCTGCTCCAAATAATCGAACGGATTATCCACCGAGAGCGTCAGGTGTTCGGCCGCGATCTCGTTAGCCACTACAATGGCCTCGTCCATGGTCGGAACCACAAAGGCTACTGAATGACGGGCAATCGACTTCGACGCGATCTTTTCCCGTTGAAGCCCCTTGAGCTGATCCTGAATCGCTTTGGACACATCCTTGGCCAATCGCTCAGATGTCGTGACGAGGAATACCTGCGCGTCTTCGTCATGCTCAGCTTCGCAAAGCAGATCAGCCGCCACATGGGCCGGTTTTGCCTCGTCATCGGCCACCACCAGCAGCTCACTGGGACCGGCGACCATGTCGATCCCCACGGTGCCGTAGAGTAATCGTTTGGCTGTGGCCACATAGATATTACCCGGTCCAACAATCTTATCGACCCTCGCGATGGTTTTCGTCCCGTAGGCAAGGGCTGCTACGGCTTGAACCCCGCCGATGCGATAAATCTCCGTGACCCCGGCAATATCGGCTGAAACCAACAAATAGGGATTAATCCCTCCCTTCTGGGGCGGGGTGACCATCACAATGCGAGGCACACCGGCGACCTTGGCTGGAATCGCGCACATCAGCACGGAAGACGGGTAGACGGCTTTCCCTCCAGGCACATACACCCCGACGGCATCGAGTGGTGCGACAACCTGACCCAGCGTGGCATCTCCATCCTGATACATCCACGTTTTCGTCCGCTGCCGCTCATGAAATGACGTCACCCGCTGAGCGGCCAGCCGCAGCGCATCGCCCTCGTCTTTTCTGATATGGAAGTAGGCACTCTTGATCTCCTCCGAAGTGACACGTAGCGCTTCGGCCTTCAGTATCACCTTATCAAATTGCGCGGTGTAGCGAACGACGGCTTTGTCGCCGCCTCGCTCAACCGCTTGCAGGATTGTGCGTACGGTTTTTTCAACGGCCGCGCCAGCCGCCCGACCTCGAAGCGCGGCTTTTTTCAAGGAGGGAAGAAAGCTGCGATCCGCCTGGGTGACAATCTTCATGGGCGAGCCATCTTTTTCTTACGCGTAGCGACAGCCGACGGGCGACCATTGCTGGAGAGAGCGCGCTGGTTTTTCACCGCCGCCCGGAGTTGACGAATTAATGTCAGCAATGGTTCCTGCTTGAGTCGAAGGCTCGCCCGATTGACGATGAAACGAGCCGTCGATTGGGCAATGACTTCGACTTCGACAAGATCATGCGCTTTGAGTGTGCCACCGGTTTCCACCAAATCGACGATCCGATCCGCCAATCCCACGATCGGTGCCAATTCGATAGACCCGTATAATTTGATGATCTCGACCGGAATCCCACGCTGATTGAAATAGCGCTCGCTGATCCGAGGATATTTCGTCGCGATGCGAATCTTGGACGACAGCCGATCATTCGATCCCTCTCCCCGGAGCGAGGCGACGGAGATTCTACACGCTCCGAAGCCCAAATCCAATGGCTCGTACACGTCACTTTCTTGCTCCATCAAGACGTCTTTTCCGACGATTCCGGCATCCGCCCCCCCATACTCCACATACGTCGGCACATCGCTGGGGCGAACGATGAGGAACGTCATGTCATTCTCAGGGCTGACAAAGACCAGCCGGCGGCTCTCTCCCGACAAACCGGCAATATGGTAGCCGGCCCGTCGGAAGAGATCCAGTGCGGACTCAATGAGTTTTCCTTTTGATAGCGCGATCGTCAACATCGACTACCTCGAGTGAGTATTTGCCGTAGTCCGGCGGCGTCGAACGTCGGCCCCTAAGGCTCCTAATTTCTCTTCGATCCGCTCATATCCCCGATCCAGATGATAGACGCGTTGGACCTGCGTCATGCCTTCTGCCGCTAAACCGGCAACAATCAGACCGGCACTCGCCCGGAGGTCGGATGCCATGACCGGAGCTCCGGTGAGCTTCTTGCGTCCGGTCACCACCAATCGATTACCTTCCACGCGGATATCGGCTCCCATCCGTCGTAATTCTTCGACATGCATAAACCGGCTCTCGAACACGGTTTCGGTAATGACACTCGTGCCTTCGGCTAGACTCATCAATGCCACCATCTGCGCCTGCATATCCGTGGGAAACCCTGGGAAAGACAAGGTCCTCACATCAGTTCCCCTGAGTTTGTCAGGTATCGTCACACGCACCGTGTCTTTTCCCTCCTGCACATCTGCACCTGTTTCGCGCAATTTCATCAGGACAGCTTCAAGGTGGTGTGGGCGGCAATGCGTCGCAGTCACATCCCCGTGAGTCATGGCCCCTGCGGCCAGGTACGTACCGGCCTCAATACGATCTGGGATCACTTCGTGGTCTGCACCATGGAGTTCGCGCACCCCCTCTATCGTGATTACGTCGGTTCCTGCCCCGTGGATTCGCGCGCCACGCTTGACGAGAAAGTCAGCCAGATCTACGATTTCCGGCTCCTTGGCTGCATTTTCCAGCATGGTGACCCCTTCAGCCAGTGACGCCGCCATCATGAGGTTTTCAGTGCCGGTCACCGTCGGTGTATCACAGTAGATCCGTTCGCCTTTCAATCGTTTCGCCTTGGCCGTGATATAGCCGTGCTCGATGGAAATATCAGCCCCTAATTTGGCCAATCCCGCTAAATGAAGATTCACCGGCCTGGAGCCGATCGCACAGCCTCCGGGAAGCGACACTTTGGCCTCCCCCCAGCGGGCAACCAAGGGGCCAAGGACCAACACCGACGCCCTCATCGTCTTGACGAGATCGTACGGAGCTTCCGTTGATGCAATCACATCGGCTTGAATGACCGCGCGATTGCCCTCATGGGATACCTTGGCGCCGAGAATCCCTAGGAGAGTTCCCATCGTGAGCACATCAACGACCCTCGGAACATTCGTGATGACACATTCTCCGCCGCCCAGAATGGTCGAAGCCAAGATCGGAAGCGCGGAATTTTTCGCACCGCTAATGCGGACTTCCCCAGCGAGTCTGTTGCCGCCGCTGATGAGAATTTCATCCATGCCGTCGTCCTAGCGTGCCCGCCGCACGATCATCACCCGCTCGATGTCGGCTTCATCTTTGACGGTTTGAAGCCCTGTGTAGCTTCCTGCTTGTTCTGCCGCCTGCCGGACGAGTGGAGCTTGGCCCTGACCAAGTTCCATGACGAGCAATCCACCAGGCACGAGAAATTCTCGCGCATCGTGAAGTAATCGCTCATGGAACTCCGTTCCCTTCTGCCCAGCCACTAACGCCAGCCGCGGCTCAAACTCCCGGACCTCCGGCTGCAAATCAGCCCAGACCTCTTCAGCGATGTACGGAGGGTTGGATACGATTGCATCCACCGCTCCTACCACCTGACATTCGCGCAAGGGAGATAACAGGTCCCCTTCCTTCCAGGTAATGTTGTCGCTGACTCCGTGTCTCTCTGCGTTGCCCCTTGCGACAGTCAACGCATCCTCGGAACAGTCCAGGGCAAAAATTCGCGTGCCGCGCAGAACAGTAGCCAAGGTCACTGCCACACAACCGGAACCTGTTCCCACATCGACCAGCACCGCACCGTCCGCAAACCCGCCTTCTCTGAGAGTCTCTTGGACCAGGAGTTCGGTCTCAGGCCGGGGAATCAACACTGCCGGGCTCACATGAAAGTCGAGGCCACAAAACTCCTGTGTCCCCAAGATGTACTGTAGGGGTTCGCGTGCTATCCGCCTCGATACGACCGATTCGGCACGAGCTCGCTCTTCGCCTGACGCCGCTTGGTCTTTCCGGCTCGCCAACTCGTGATGTTTCATTCCAAACGCGTAGGCCAGTAGCCAGAGCGCTTCTTGAGACGCATTCGTCGATCCGGATGTATTCAACGAACGTTGGGCCCAAGTGAGCAGCATGCCAATCGTCTTCGGATCTGCAGTAATGGGAACAGTCATCGTTACACTTTTGCCGTTTCGGCCTGCTGCTGTTGCGCCTTCAGCGCTTGAACGATCTCATCAAGATCACCTTCCATCACCAATTCCAGCTTGTGAAGCGTCATGCCGACTCGGTGATCCGTAACCCGATTCTGTGGAAAATTGTAGGTTCGAATTTTCTCGCTTCGTTCTCCGGTCCCTACCTGAGACTTTCTGTTTTGAGCGATCTCCGAGTCTTGCCTCTCGCGTTCAGCCTCGACAATCCTGGCACGCAACGTCCGCATGGCTTTGGCCCGATTTTTCAGCTGAGACCGCTCATCCTGGCATGTCACGACCACACCCGTCGGCAGATGCGTAATCCGGACAGCCGAATAGGTGGTGTTCACACTCTGTCCGCCGGCTCCAGACGAGCAAAACGTATCGATCCGCAAATCCTTCGGATCAATCTGCACATCCACTTCGTCCACTTCCGGCATGACCGCCACAGTCACGGTGGACGTGTGAATGCGACCACTCGCTTCGGTGACCGGAACCCGCTGTACACGGTGGACACCGGCTTCATACTTAAAGTAACCGTAGGCTCCCTTGCCTTCAATTATTGCAACGATGTTCTTATAGCCCCCAATGCCGGTCTCCGATGCTTCGACTGTATCGACCTTCAATCCTTTCTTTTCGGCATATTTGACGTACAAGCGAAATAACTCCCCTGCAAACAGGCCCGCCTCGTTCCCACCGGTCCCAGCTCGAATTTCTAGCACCAGACTCTTTTCGTCCCGTGGATCCCGTGGAATCAAGAATTCTCTGACTTGTTCCTCGATTTCTGCCTGCTGTCGCTCCAACTCAACTCTTTCCTCCGCTGCCAGCTTATGAAATTCACTGCCGGCCGATGGGTCGGCGAGAATCCCCCTCGCATCTTCCAGTTGCCTCACGTATTCATGATAGACGCTGAAGAGCCTAGCCGCTGGCTCGAGATCGGTCCGCTCCTTACTC
>JBKKBQ010000072.1:0-7052 GCA_046714015.1 Nitrospira sp. | reverse complement strand
AACCATTGTTGGCGGCCGCGTGGTGTTCGAGTCTGGTCCGGTGGAGCAGTAGTGCTGTGCGACGGTTGCCCCGTTGGCGGATGGTGTGCTGTCTCACGCTTGAATGGGTTGCGCTTGCCGTTTGGGTGGGAGGTATGGTCGTGCTGAGCGGAGCGGTGATCCCGGCAGTGTTCAATACATTCGGAGGACAGGATTCCGGCGGCATGTTTTTGACACGAGCCTTCGAAGGCTATCATCGTTTCGTCATTGGGGCCGGTGCTATCCTCTGTGCCACACTCTGGTATCGCTGGTGGAGCGGGGATCCAATCGTGGAGGTTGGTCGGAGTGAGATGATCGTCCTGGCCGTCATGGTGATGATCGCCGGGCTCATTATTGCGGTTTTGCACCCGAATGCTGCGGCGCTTCAAGCGCAGGCGTTCGCGACGAAAGACGAAACGATTAGGAAAGCGGCGTTGGAAGGGCTGTTTCGCGTACTTTGGCCGATCCGGTCGTTGTACATGGCGAACCTTATATTGGGCCTGTTGCTGATCGGAATCAAAACCAAACGATCGCTGTCTCAGGGCGGAGTGCGTCCATGAAAAAAGCCTTGTTGGCATTGGCGGATGGAACAGTGTTTGAGGGCCGCGCTCTTGGCCACGAGGGAGAAACGGTTGGCGAAGTCGTCTTTAATACGGCTATGACCGGCTATCAAGAGATACTGACCGATCCCTCCTATAAGGGGCAGATCATCACGATGACCAGTCCCCATATCGGCAACTATGGGATGACACCGGAGGATGTAGAATCCCGTCGCGCCTGGGCAGAAGGGTTCGTGGTCATGGAAGCCAGCCGCCTTGTCAGCAACTGGCGGAGCAAGCAGACACTCCAGGAGTCATTGACCGAGGCAAGGATTGTTGCGATCGAGGGAATCGATACGAGAGCCTTGACGAGGCACTTGCGCGAGCAGGGGTCACAGCAGGGGATCATCACCCATCTTCATCTCGATTTAAATCGGGCTGTAGAGCAGGCCAGGCAAGCTCCCGGCATTGTCGGTCGAGATTTGGCTGCCGAGGTTACCTGTGCACGTCCCTATGACTGGACGACGGGAACCGGGGATTGGGCGCCGTCGGCGAACGGCAGGGAACACGGAAAGTCCAAGCCCTGGCGAGTTGTGGCCTATGATTTTGGCATCAAACACAATATCTTAAGGCGATTGGTGGATGTCGGTTGCCAGGTGACGGTTGTGCCTGCTGCGACATCAGCGGCAGAAGTCGAAGCATTAAAACCTGACGGCATTTTTCTCTCGAACGGTCCTGGCGAACCGGAGGGTCTCCCTTACGCTGCAAAGACAATGGAAAAGCTCATCGGACGCTATCCGATCTTCGGCATTTGTTTGGGCCATCAGATTCTCTGCTTGGCCTTTGGCCTCAAGACCTATAAGCTGAAGTTCGGTCACCATGGGGCAAATCATCCCGTGATGGATCTTCGGACGAGAAAAGTTGAAATTACGTCGCAGAACCATAATTTCGCCGTGCAGGGTCCTACGACCCTTCTTGACGTGCCGAAGGACCCGCCCGTGATCGACACCCGCTATGGACAACTGTCGCTCACCCATATCAGCTTGAACGACTACTCGATTGAGGGGATGGCCTGTCTGGATCATCCGGTCTTTTCCGTCCAATACCACCCGGAGGCCGCGCCGGGTCCTCATGATGCCGCGTACTTGTTCGATGAATTCGTGCGTCTTATGGAGACCCATTATGCATAATCGTTTAGTCATTGGGGTGATCGGCGTCATCGGATGGTTGCTGTCCGGATGCACCTTTAATTTTCCGCTGTTCCCCGGCCCTGGGCCTCTCCAAGAAACTCAAGTTGACGGGACCGGCAAAGCAAAGGTGCTACTGATGGAAATTTCCGGGGTGATCAGCTCTCAGGAAAAAGATGGATTGCGATCTGCGCCCAGCATGATTGCAAGCGTGAAAGAACAGCTGACCCGCGCGACAAAGGATGAGAATGTCAAAGCGCTCGTGCTTCGCATCAATACGCCAGGGGGAACGGTCACGGCGTCGGACATTATTTATCACGAGCTGAAAACGTTCAAAGCCACTCGAAAGGTCCCCATCATTGCGTCCATCATGGACGTGGGGACATCCGGGGGATACTATATTGCGGCGGCAGCGGACACAGTTATGGCCCATCCTTCGTCTGTGACCGGCAGTATCGGCGTGATTATGCTGACCATCAATGCGCGAGGGCTCTTGGAGAAAGTGGGAGTGGAGACTACGGCCGTGACATCCGGACCGCGTAAGGATATGGGCTCGCCATTTCGGACCATGACGACCGAAGAACGAGCCATCTTCCAAGGACTGATCGATTCGTTTTATCAGCGCTTTTTGAACATTGTGCAGGAGGGCCGCTCGAATTTACCGATGGAGCAGATCAAGCGGTTGGCTGATGGGCGAATCTATGCCGGTGAGCAAGCGAAAGCGGCTGGTTTGGTCGATGAGATCGGCTATCTCGAAGACGCCATCGCATTGGCCAAGAAAAAAGCCGGCCTGACGGAAGCCCGAGTCGTGACGTACCAACGTCCAGGTGAATACTCGAACAATGTGTATTCCAAGTTGCTGGCGCCGAGCGGGCTCGCCGGTCTTGCCGATCTCGATCTCATGACATTTGTCCGTGGGGGAACTCCCCAGTTCATGTACATGTGGATGCCTTAGGCCGACCACATGACCGGCAGGATGGTGACTGGTAAGATAGTGATGATCAGCTTCGATCGTGAGATGCGAGATGACACAACCGTCGGATCAGGAGATCGACAGACTCTTCTCAACACCCGTCGATCGTCGTGCCTTCCTTCTCCATGGGGTTCGAGGAACGCTTGGGTTGGCTTGCCTTCTGGGTGTGGGAACAGCGGGCATTGTGGTCTCAACTCTGGGGGGATGCGTCCGCGCACCGGGAACGGCGCGAGATCAATTCATCTATATTTCTGAGGAGAAAGAAATTGCGATGGGCATCAGCGCCTATCATGAGTTGCTGCGCAAAGCTCCGCTGAGCAATGACCTCGAGCTCAATGGGATGGTCAACCGCGTCGGTCAGCGCATTGCGGCAGTTGCCAACAAACCTGAGTATCAGTGGGAGTTTGCCATCATCAGGGACGACCGCATGATCAATGCCTTCGCATTGCCCGGCGGCAAGGTCGCCGTCTTCACGGGAATCTTGAAAATCACGAAGAACGAGAACGGCTTGGCGACTGTTATCGGTCATGAGGTCGCGCACGCGCTTCAACGCCACGGAGCGGAGCGATACAGCCGAAGCATCCTTGAAACGATCGGACAAGTCGGCGCGCTGGCAGCCGGCGCTGCTGTCGGACGCCCGGATGCGGCGATGGCCGCGATGAGCGCCTATGGAGTCGGAGTTTCTTTGCCGTTCGGGCGGAAGCAAGAGTCCGAAGCGGATTACATCGGACTGAAGCTGATGGCGCAGGCCGGTTATGATCCTCGGGAAGCTGTACCCTTTTGGGAGCGGATGAGCGGGTGCCCCAGGCAGATGATCGACAAGGTCTGTTTTCGATCGCAGCATAATATCCCGGAGTTTCTCTCCACGCATCCCTCCGATCTGTCGCGTATCAACCAAATTGAAGCCTGGATACCTGAGGCCTTGAAGTACTACCACCAAGCGCAGGGTGGTGAGCCGCCCGAGCCGGCTCCATATCATCCGCTTATTGGGCCGCCCGATCTTCCACCTAGCTGATCCGCCTATTAGGACACCATGCCAAAACGGACGGACATTCAGTCAATCCTCATGATCGGTTCCGGTCCGATTGTCATCGGCCAGGCCTGTGAATTTGATTATTCCGGCACACAGGCCTGCAAAGCGCTGAAAGAGGAAGGTTATAAAGTCATCCTCATCAACAGCAATCCGGCGACGATCATGACGGATCCGGAGATGGCCGATCGGACGTATGTCGAACCGATTACTTTAGATGTGGTTGAGAAGGTGATCGATCGGGAGCGCCCGGATGCCTTGCTTCCGACCATGGGCGGGCAAACGGCCCTCAATACCACTATGGGGTTGGTGAAGCGAGGGGTCCTCGAGAAATACGGCGTCGCTCTCATCGGCGCTTCGGCGGAGGCCATTCATAAAGCGGAGGATCGGGACGCGTTCAAACAGGCGATGCATCGAATCGGCCTGCGGGTGCCGAAGAGCGGCACGGCGCACCAGCGATCGGAAGCCCTGACCATTCTCGAGACCGTCGGTTTCCCCGCGATCATTCGGCCGTCCTTTACAATGGGGGGAACCGGCGGAAACATTGCCTACAATCGGGAGGAATTCGAGAGACTGATTGATTGGGCGCTGGCTATGAGTCCGGTCAGTCAGGTGCTGATCGAAGAATCGGTCATTGGATGGAAAGAGTATGAATTGGAGGTCATGCGCGACCTCAGAGACAATGTCGTCATCGTATGCCCGATCGAGAACTTCGATCCGATGGGCGTGCACACAGGAGACAGTATCACGGTCGCGCCGGCCATGACGTTGACCGACAAAGAATACCAGCGGATGCGGGACGCGGCACTTCATATCATCCGAGAGATCGGAGTCGATACGGGAGGGTCAAATATTCAGTTCGGCATCAATCCTGCCGACGGGGAGATGGTCGTCATTGAAATGAATCCTCGCGTATCTCGAAGTTCGGCGTTGGCGTCGAAGGCGACCGGGTTTCCAATCGCGAAGATCGCCGCCAAGCTGGCCGTCGGATACACGTTGGATGAGATCACCAATGACATCACCGGAGTTACGAAGGCATCATTTGAACCGACGATCGACTATGTGGTGGTCAAGATCCCGAGATTCGCCTTTCAGAAGTTCAAGGGGGCCGATCCGACCTTGACCACCCAGATGAAGTCGGTCGGGGAAGTGATGGCGATCGGACGCACCTTCAAGGAGTCTCTGCAGAAGGCCATTCGCTCCTTGGAGTTGAACCTGAATGGGTTGGCGTCCCGGCTTGGGCTTGATCGAGGTGTGCCGGCCGGGTTCAATCGGCCGGAGGCGATCGAAAAACTGAACGGGGTATTGCGGACACCATTGCCGGAACGACTGTGGTACGTTGCCGATGCCATGCGCCTTGGATTCACGGACGAGGAACTGTTTATCACGACAAAAATTGATCCCTGGTTTTTAGGACAAGTCAGAGAGTTGGTGGACGCTGAACAAATGCTTGCCGGTCATGCCGCCGACCCAACAGCCGTCTTGGGCAGTGGGTTACTCTGGAAGGCGAAAGAACTCGGATTCTCTGATGATCGGATCGCGCAATTGCTCGGATGCGAAGCGGCAGCGGTCCACAGGGCGCGTACACAACAAGGGGCGCGAGGCGTCACCTATAAACGGGTTGATACTTGTGCCGCGGAGTTTGAGGCGCAGACGCCGTATCTGTATTCCACGTACGGCAGGGAATGCGAAGCCAGACCGTCAGATCGACACAAGGTCGTGATTCTCGGCGGAGGTCCGAATCGAATCGGACAAGGGATCGAGTTCGACTATTGCTGTGTCCATGCGGCGATGGCGCTTCGAGAAGAAACGATCGACACGATCATGGTGAACTGCAACCCGGAGACTGTGAGCACGGATTACGATACGTCAGATCGGTTGTACTTCGAGCCGCTTACACATGAGGATGTCCTCAACATCGTTCATCGGGAGCAGCCGATCGGAGTGGTCTTACAGTTCGGCGGACAGACGCCCTTAAAACTGGCGCTTCCGCTCTCGAAAGCCGGCGTGAGGATTCTCGGTACCAGTCCCGATGCCATCGATTTGGCGGAAGACAGGGAACGATTTCGTGATCTCTTGAATCGATTGGGCCTACGGCAGGCGGAAAGTGGGATGGCTCGATCGATCGACGAAGCGTTGCAGATCGCCGGACGGATCAGCTATCCGGTCATGGTCCGTCCGTCCTATGTGTTGGGTGGACGTTCCATGCAGATCGTGTATGACGAAAACGGCTTGCTGGAGTACATGCATTCCGCCGTCACGGCGTCGCCCAATCATCCGGTCTTGATCGATAAGTACCTGGCCGATGCCATCGAAGTCGATGCCGATGCGATTTCGGACGGCGAAACCGTGGTGGTGGCGGGAATTATGGAGCATATCGAAGAAGCGGGAGTTCATTCCGGTGATTCAGCCTGCTCGCTGCCTCCGTATACATTGGACAAGGCCATTGTGTGCGACATCGAGCGGCAAATGCGCTTGCTAGCGCTGGAACTCGGCGTCGTCGGGCTCATGAACGCTCAGTTTGCCGTTAAAGGCCGGACCATCTATGTGCTGGAGGTCAACCCTCGCGGATCTCGAACCGTGCCCTTTGTCAGCAAAGCGATCGGCGTCCCACTCGCCAAGTTGGCGATGAAAGTGATGATGGGAAGAACCCTCAAGGAGTTGGACTTTACGAACGCTCCTCTACCTGAGCATTTTTCGGTCAAGGAAGCGGTCTTTCCATTTAATAAGTTCCCCGGTGTCGATGTGCTGCTGGGGCCGGAAATGAAATCGACCGGTGAAGTGATGGGCATCGACGGCGATTTTGGTTGGGCCTTCGCCAAGTCCCAAGCGGGAGCCGGTGCGGTGTTGCCGACGTCCGGGACGGTCTTTATCAGCGTGAAAGAATCCGATCGTCCTGTCGCGTTGGATCTTTCGAAGCGGTTACGTATGCTCGGGTTTCAGATCCAAGCGACCAGCGGAACAGCCGATTATCTGAGAGAGCACGGCGTTGACGTGAGCACGGTCAATAAAGTGAAAGAAGGACGTCCGCATATTGTCGATCATATCAAGAATGGAGCGGTGGCGCTCGTTATCAACACGGTGCGGACCGCGTCGGCTCACATGGATTCGTTGTCCATCAGGCGGGAGGCGCTTCATCGAGGTGTGCCGTATTTCACCACGATGCGAGGGGCTCATGCCGCGGCGATGGGAATCGAAGCGATCGTAAAAAAGGACTTAGCGATTCGCACGTTGCAAGAATATCATCGGCTATAAATTAGAGGATGCTGGAAAAGTGCTTCCAGCAAGGCCGCAGCGAGGTCCGC
>JBKKBQ010000071.1:0-6124 GCA_046714015.1 Nitrospira sp. | reverse complement strand
GGTGTCCCCCTCCTCAATGGCGGTTCGGGTAGCGTTCAACTGAGGACCATTGCCCCAGTTCCACTCCGCTTGGAACCCGATCGGTTGCGGATACAGCACAAAGTGCACACCAACTCGCTCGTCGAGAATGTTCCCGTTATTCTCCCGTCCAATAGCTGGACCACCTGTAGTAAGTGGAGCCGTCGCCCCGACATTGAACGCCCCACGGTACGCATCGACGCCGAACTGGATAATCTGCCCGTAGGGCAGTTCCATCGGATAGGTCGCATGCAGGGCGATGTGCTTATTGTCATTGCGTTCCGAGATATTGAGGGTCTGGCCGTTGTAGACTCCGACGCCCAAGACACCGTAGTCGCCGGTTCCTTTGAGACCTGAATCGACCAGCCTTCTGAATAATTTCTTGGTCTCCTTCGGCGTGTAGTAGACAAAAATCCCGATGTCACGCTCACCATTCGCTGCGCTATTGATCCCGTCGCTTCGATCGAAAGCCAGTCGGTTTTGACTGGATTGAAGATTTTCCCACCCAAACGGAACCTTCGATTGCCCTACGCGAACCCGTAATTCCTTTTCTTCGAAGAACAGGAAAGGCACAGGCATAAAGATATCAGCATAGGCATCACGAAGTTGAACAAAGTTGTTACTCTGATCCCCTGTCGTACCAGGAACAGATCCCGCAAATTCAGGCTGAATATAAAACGACAGCCAATCCGTCACATCGCCAGAAAAGACGAGGCGGACGCGGCGGAAGGCAAAACCTGTATTATCTCGAATAGTGTTATCGTACTCACTCCGTATGGATTTGTCTCCGGGAAGGTAGGTATACCGGGCTTGCACATACCCGCGAATGCTGATCTTGTCGAACCATTTCTTGATCGCTGCCTTCTCTGCAATGATCGAGTCTTCTCGTTCATGCTCAGCCTTGAGCTTGAGCCATTCTTCCTTCGTAATCTGCCCCTTCTCGTACAGGAGATCCTCCACGTTCGCTTGAGCCAGATTGGTCTGTAAGATCAACCCCAGACTGATCACACATACGCTCACTGCAAACCACCATCGCTTCATTCGGCTACCTCCTCTAATTGGCCATGTCTCGAATACTTGGCGAGGTATAGTTGATTAGAGTTAAGATGGTGCTACGGGATTGTTGCGGATTTGTTAAATCAGCTACGATCTGGTCAATTGCAACGACTCACGCAAAGGGTGGGCAGCTGCAGCCGATCTAATCGGGAAGCTCGCTGAAGGTGAGTGAATCATTGGAAATACGTGACCGGAACCATACCGAACCGCCGCTCTGGTCGATCGGCATTGCGGCATTGATCATTCTACTTGCTCCTCTCGTCTTGTACTCATTTGCTCCGGCAGGCCCTATTCGAGAGGGTGATACCGTCTTCTCAGAGGGACAACAACACGTCAAGATTCAGCGTGCAGCTTCAGGTCAGGAGGCTAAAGACAATACCTGCTTACTTGATCCGAACAGTCCCCTCATCGTTGTTCACGCACCACATACCGATGCCGACGGCTCGATCATTGCCCATGTTCAAGGCAATCCTGCCAGCGAATGGCCTTTTTGCCCCCTGCATGCCGAGGTGCTAATAAAAACCCATCAGGTATTCCAGAAGCCAGCGGTCTTTGGGACGGTCCGAGAGATCTTGGTTGGATTGTTCAGTCGATGAGCGAGTGCTGTCTAGGTTTTTAGTCGGTGAGCAAACTGCTTTCTAAACTTGGCGACTTTTGGCTCCACCACAAACTGGCAGTAACCTTGGAAGGGATTTCGAACAAAGTATTCCTGATGATAGGGCTCCGCCTCATACCATTGCCCAGCCGGTACGACCTGAGTGACGATGGGAGCATCGTATAGCTTGTCGCCTGTGAGCGTTTTGATCAAGGTTTCGGCTATATGGTGCTGTGTCGCATTGCAGAAAAAAATCGCTGAGCGGTATTGGGTGCCCGTATCGTTCCCCTGCCGATCGAGGGTCGTGGCATCATGAATGGCAAAAAACATCTCGAGGAGCTCTTTGTAGGAAATGACCTGAGGATCCAAGGTGATTCGCACTGCCTCAGCATGGCCGGTCTGCCCTCCACACACGGCTTCGTATGTAGGATTGTTCAGGGTCCCACCTATGTAACCCGACTCGACCGAGTTCACACCTTCGACCTGGTCATATACCGCTTCAAGACACCAAAAACAGCCGCCTGCAAGGATGGCGACTTCCTTCTCAGATACGATCGATCGTGATTCGACGCCCATTGTGTGATTGTCGAGTGAATTGCGGGATTCTTACAGCAGGCGCAGACCGGCTAGTCCTCTTCTTCCTCCTCAATATCCTCAATCCCTTCGTAACTCATTTCCGGGAATGAGGCCGATGCCTTTTCACAGGCGGTTTCGACCATCTCTTCCGCATCTTCCGCTGAATCGGCATCGACCAAGAACTTCACGGTGATTGCATACCTCTGTTCCACTCACGACTCCTTTCTCTTATCCTCGCGCCGAGATTTTTTGATTCAGCTATCAGTCATTCCGTACTTTCTGACAGTTACGGTAGCCATGTCAACCGTGTTGAGGATAGCGCCTGCGGAAAGCACATGCGCACACAGTAGAACGAGAGATCGGCGAAATCCCACCGGTCAAATCTTAAGATATGCTTACGAGAGGTGAGTGCGCGCGTTGTGGAGTCAAGGGAAGGAGCTACAGATCTTGTTCCAGTTCGGAGAGTACTGTCCCGAGCTTCGCAAACTCTTCTGGAGTGATACGCGAAAAGGCCATCCCAAAACTATTGCAATCAACCCACCGCACCGTGGCTTCGTCGATCCGCAACGGCCAATCAAGTCCTGGAATATGGAGTCGGCATTCGAACTTCTCGCCTTGCTCCACCTTCATGTCGCTTTCGATTTTACAACCGCCTGCAGAAACATCCAGAGTGCGCCCCTGTCCCTCCCGTCTCTGACACGAGAAGGTGCTGCGAAATTGGGTGGTGAACCTTGGCTGGACCCGTCGGTCTTCTGGCCGGGGCTGCGCCGGAGTTTGTTCGGTACTGTCTGACTTAAAGAACGACCTGAATTTTTTCACTGAAGCAGTCCCTATCGCAATCACATGATTTTTGTGGCGACCCGATAGATCCTCGCCGAACCTCAGTGGAAATCCAATCGGTGAGAGACAAGGCACTCACCGGCACAAGACCCTATTTTTTGCCGGAAAGAAGCATGTGGCCACGTCGGTTTTGCTGATAGCAGGATTCGTCCCGATCAAAGCAGAAGGGACGTTCCTTCCCATAAGAGACGATCGCCACCTGCTTGGGACTTACCCCGACTTCCGCAAGGTAGTTCCGTGCTGCCTTCGCGCGTTTGTCACCCAAAACCACGTTGTAATCGGTGGTGCCTCGCTCATCACAGTGTCCTTCGATTTTCAGGACAGCGCCGGGATGATCCTTGAGATATGCGGCGTCGTGATTGAGCGCTTGCATGCCGGCGTCCGAGAGGGTCCATTGGTCATACCCAAAAAAAACATCCTGCAAACCCGCTTCCACGGCAGCTTTTTCTTCTTTTGTCAGTTCGGCACGCTGACGCGCGCTGAGCCCCAATGGGTTCAATGCCGTCGAATATCCGCCTTGCGCGAGTCGTTCCTCTGACGGATTACGAGAGAAACCGCTCAATTCACCGCTTGAGCCTCCTCCTGACAAGTTTGGGAGCTTCGAACTCCCACTCCCGGATCCCCCGTCCCCGTCAGACTTGAGCCATTTCGTGTTACAGCCTTGGTTCGACAACAAGACAAGTGCCATCACCATTACAACTCCGGACTTCGCAATCACTCTATTCATGACCCTTCTCCTCCATGTGACAATCCTAATCCCGCTGCTCAATCGACTTAGAAGCAATACCTGCAATGAGGATCTTGCGCGAGATTCACCGGTTGCCTTCTCCACACAAAACAAATATAGCACCGATGTTGAAAACGGATGCTTCAGCAGGAGCCTAGCTGATGGATGACCGGATACCTAATGAATTCAAATATTTGGCAAGGCGACAGCGGGGGGAATATTCTCCGGCTAAGCAGAGAATCTGAAATTGAACTGCCAGGAAACGAGAATCACGAGGAGGAGAAAGAGGCCCGATCAAGCACAACTGCTGGCTTAAACGGACAGACCTTCTCTTCCTCAGCGATACTCTTTCCGATCAGACCAACGGACCGGTTGTAGCACCGCTCCTAAGCCGGCCAGCGCACAGATGAACGCCAGCATGGCTAGTGCGATCACGAGGAAAAATGCTGCTCTCACGTCGTGCAAAACGGGGATCATGGTACCTCCCTCTTCTTGCTCGATTTACTGACTGCGCCATCCGCATTCACAGACCCAGGGGATCATCGGGTCCATCTTCTCAAGTGGTCTTCCACAGCAGGGACATGGTCTGGTCCAGGCAAACCGCTTCTTCTCTTCACAGTATACCGCTCCAAACGTCGCTTGCCTTCTATATCGGCAAAACCGCTGCGCGAGATACCCTCTTTCACGCATAGACATAATAGTAAATGAAATTCCAACGCGGATCTATCCAACTTTAGCGGAATGACTGCTAGCGACCTTCTCTGGGACATTGCCGATTCACCATCTCGCCAGCACGCACAAACGCATTGTCACTTACCGTGACGCCTTGGGCCTTGCTGGACGTCCTGTTAGTGCATCCTGCATGGCGGTTCAGCGTCGTCTCAAGCCTCGATATCGTGACGGTCATAGAGGTCAGAATCGGTATTCCCGCAGCCTGCTAGATCGCCCGGCAGGAATTGAACGGTCGAAGTCATATCCGGCGATTCAGACGGTGGACTCGCAACAGATGGAAAGGCTACTCAGGCAAATGAATGAAAATCAAGGTAGTAATTACACCTTTCTGCAAACAACGGTAACGTTATTGCCATTGGGAAGGAACAGGAACATTAAATTGATTATGCGACCACGCCAAATGGTAACGATGTATTCCCATAGCTAATTGTTTTCACAAATAAATATAAAAAATTTTCAAACTCATGGTACATCCAGACCATTGTGTCAATAGCGGTGGAAGAACCGTTAGAGATGGAGATCGCCCAGGCAACAATCGAGCGGATTGTACGCCAGCTCGGGTCAGTGACAGACTTATTCCGCGTCTAAAAGAGTGGCTTCTTCCCGCCGGCTTTGATAATGGCATGGTGAAACGCTTTCGAAAGACTGTCTAAGGATGCCGTGTCGCAGACGGGAATATACACCTCCGCCTTTTTTTCTCCTGCTCTGTCTTTTGGGGCACGATCCTCATACACAAGCTCATCGAGGCTCGTGACGTCCAATTTACCGGTTTTTAGGTCGTGCATGGGTTTACCCGCTATCGCAAGAGATGCAAGCCATTCGTTCACGCAGGCCCCCCGCGTACAGCGTAACCGAATTCCATAGAGATTGACGTTCTCCCCCTCCCGCTCTCGGATCACGTCAGGAGACAATGCGTTCAAGTCAAACTCCTGAATCATTTCGGCCGGCGATTGGATTCCGAATATGCCGCTCAACTTCCTCCGTTCATTCAAACGGGTCACAATTCTGAGAGCTGATGGAGGCATAACCGCCACCTCGACCTTCGCCATTCTATCCATATGCCAGAGGGACCCGTCCTTGGCGATCATACGCTGCAAACCACTGTGCATTGTGGCGCAGGCTTCCCACGTGTCTTTGATAAATGCCAACGTTTCCTCCATCGACGGCCCCTCAGTGCCGGCTGTGTCGTTCGATGTCGCCCATGCACTCTGCAGGCTCGTCATGAAGATCAGGATGCAGGTGATCAACCCCGCTTGCCACTTCGTCAACATTTTGCCCTCTAACAATGTGCCGCGAGATGCAATCCTGAATCTATCCTTGATCTCACCGATATTCACACGAACATGCGCAACAGATCGGCTTGACGCGTGTGTCACCCGCAGCATGATAGGGACCTGCAACCATCGCGTAACGTGTCAGGATATTGGGGGAAATCAGACAACTTCGCTGAGCGTGGTGCGCCCGGCAGGAATTGAACCTGCGACCTACGGGTTCGAAGCCCGGCGCTCTATCCAACTGAGCTACGGGCGCAGTGAGGATACATGAATCATGTTAGGGCAAGCCTTGTCAAGGTTCAGAAG
>JBKKBQ010000070.1:0-24014 GCA_046714015.1 Nitrospira sp. | reverse complement strand
GCTCAACATAACGAAACCGGTTAGGGGTGAGTGGTTAGGCGTAAGGGGCAGCATGCACTCCGGTCGTCATTATCGCCTTACCCCTCCTCACTTCACAGAATAATACCCCGCTCACGGACTAACTTCTGTTTTACCTTCTGAAACATCTTTTGATAGTCAACCTGTCCTTGCTCAATCTGATGTTCATAGGCCTTCAGCAGTTGCCGCACGTCCGCATTCACACGATCCTCAGCGGATAACTCATGGGTAATGGCCTGATCCAAGACCTCGACGAACCCTTTGCGCTCTCCGATGAGTTCGACGTGCCCTTCCTCTTGAAGACGACCGGTGAGGCTCTCGGCCAGATGCCGCACACGCTCTTTCGACAGCCGCATCGTACTCACCCCGGTTCGAGATGAATCGTCGGGACTTCCATCACCTGTCGAAATCGGGTCGCATCCCCTACGATTTTCCCGATGATATTCACCCGATCCGCCGGGACCGGATCGACCCCCACACTCATGGGGGTTCTCCCAAAAAAGATCGCCAGGACCTTGCCTGCTCCCCAGAAAGCGATGTCTCCGACCTTCACCTGGGTCGTGGCGGTTTCCCGATAGTCGCGGACTCCGGGAACCGGGAAGTAGAACTCTTCTCCCCACGTGCTGATCGCAGCCGTGACCGGAAGCGCCGCGTACACTTCGTCAGCCGTCTTCGTCTTTCTGAGTTCCGCTTCCAGCTGAACTCCGCCCACGGTGATACGAATTCGCTTCGCCGGCGCGGTCATGCGATCGATCGCCCACCCGTTTCTTCACGGCATTCGTCGAGATGATGCGAACTGTAGCTTGTCTCCTATATGAAATCAAGGCTACAATCCACGAGATGTTGACCTCCAGCTTCATCTTTCTACCGGGCGTTGGGCCAGCGACGGAACGCCGCTGGTGGCAGGAGGGCTTGTTCGATTGGGGAAGCTTCCTGGACCGACCGTCCGTAGCCGGCCTCTCCGAGCACCGCAAGATCTGGTACGATGAAGAGCTTCGAGAGGCGCAATCGCTGACGCAGAAGGGACACATTCATATGTTCGGCTCTCGCATTCCACGCCGGGAACATTGGCGACTGTACGACACCTGCCGATCTCGAACGGGTTATCTCGACATCGAAACGACCGGCGCATCGCCCGAATCGGGAGAGGTCACCGTCGTTGGACTGCATCGCGAGGGGAAGACGATAAGCCTGGTGCGTGGCGAAAACCTGACGACAGAGCGGTTGCAAACGGAGCTCGATCACTGTAGCCTACTCGTGACGTTTTTCGGATCAGTCTTCGATGTCCCCTACCTCCGTGCCAAGTTTCCCAACCTCCAGTTTCCAACATTGCACTTCGATCTCTGTTTTGCAGCCCGTCGGCTTGCGTTACGTGGAGGGCTGAAGCACATCGAACACGAAATGGGGATCGACCGCAACGCGACCCTCAGCGGCCTTGACGGACTAGACGCGGTCCGACTGTGGTTCCAGTGGCGCCGAGGTGACACGATCGCCCGCGATACCCTCTTGAGCTACAACCGGGCGGATACCGAAAACCTCATGTTCCTTGCCGACCGCTTCTATGAAGACCTGGCGTCACGGTTCGGGCCTTCCTCATTGTCGACCACTCTTCTACCGGTCTATTCCCAATGAGCCCCTGGATCGGAGTCGGTCGGAGCGAGATCGGACACGTGCGCACCGTGAACCAGGATGCGTTCGCTGTGATCGATGAGGTGGGTATCTGGGTTGTCGCGGATGGAATGGGTGGTCATGTCGGTGGCGAAGTCGCGGCTCAGACGGCCATCGCAACCGTACAAGCCGAAGCACAAGCATCGAGTAACCTATTGGGTAACGGTCCCGCGTCCCCTGCGGATGTGTTGACAGATCTGATCAGCCGAGCACATGAAGCGATCCTCAATCGGGCTCAATCAAAATCCAAACTGAAAGGGATGGGCACGACCCTCGTGCTTCTGGCGATCATCTCCGCTCCTGTCCCGATCGCTTACCTCGCCCATGTCGGCGACAGTCGTGCCTATCGATTTCGATCAGGCGCACTGACCCCTCTGACCAAAGACCATACGTTGATCGAAAAATATATGGAACGCGGCATCCTCACGGCAGAAACGGCGAAAACCCATCCGGAACGCCATGTGCTGACACGTGCCTTGGGGGTAGGGTCCGCGGTGAAACCTACCGTCACAGCCTTTCCCATACAGCCGGATGACCTCGTCCTGCTCTGCTCGGATGGGCTGACGAAGATGTTGGAGGACGAGGAGATCCGAACCCAGTTCGCTGCCGGTGAGCTCGACCCGACGCAGGTCTGCACCCGCCTTGTCACCGCGGCGCTCGATCGCGGAGGCGAAGATAACGTGACTGTGGTGGTGGTCGCTCCTCGTTCCTCCTAAAGCTAGTTCGTTGTTGACATGGCCTGTCAGGCCGTGTAGTTTTTCTGGTCATTTGAATCTTGTCGCGTAACGTGGAGACCCTTATGTCCCGTCGGGGATCGTTCGTCTGGGGAAGTCTGTTTCTTCTTATCGGCCTTACTGCCCTTGCGAACGCCGGTGACCCTTCCGACCCAGAAACGGCCATTCGTCAAATGGTCCGGGCCAATGCGGAAAAAGACATCACGACGCTTTCTCGCCTCATGGCCCACGATGCCGATATCGTCAGTTACACGGTGGGCGGTCGCAAATACGTCGGCTGGCCGGAGTTTGAACGAGAAATGCGTGAAGAATTTACCAACACGCAGAAGATTGAGATCCCGATTACTGAGCTCAAAGTCTGGACGAAAGGCGACCTGGCCTGGTTTACGATGGAGCTTGATTACACCCGCTATGTGGGCGAAGGATCCGCAGTGAAGCGAACCGTACTACCCCTGAGAGAAACCGGCGTCCTCGAACGGCGTGCCGGCCGCTGGCAACTGTTGTCGTGGCATGAATCCTTCCGATCGGCTCAGCCGGGAGGCCCTCTTGCGTCGCCATCAGCAGCAGGATCGCAAAAGCTCGTCAGCAATGCGGCAGCCGCAATGCCGGATATCAGCGGGGAATGGGATATTCTCGAAGTCGAGGACGAAAAACGCTACAAAGCGACGTTAGACAAGAATGGGAACGGCCCCTACACACAACAGGGCGGACGGTTTCTCACAACCAAAATCGAGAACCGACTGTGGCAAGGCACCTGGCACCAGCCTGGCAACGATCGCGAAGGCGGGTTTGAAGTGCTCCTCTCGGAAGACGGCACACAAGCAAAGGGAATCTGGTGGTACACACGAGTCGATACGAGAAAAAATATTCCGCCGAAGGAACATGGCGGCACCTACCACTGGAAAAAAGTGACACCATCATCAACCAACGCCCAATGAGTCAGTTTGTTTCTTCTCAGCCATACCAACAAATCGGAGTCCGGTTCAACATCACCGCCTCACTTCCTCTGGGAGGTTTTATGCGCAGATCCCTCATTCTTTTTATCGCTACCTTCTTCATGATCTCATCAGCCTACGCTGATGGGGGCCATGAGCATCACGCCATCCCCACGCTGAAGAAACAAGTGGGCTCCAAGATCACCTATGGAGAGAATACGGCTGTTTTAACCTTCGGCCCCATCGATCTTCCAACCGGCCATGGTGAAGGCGACATGGGCGATTCCATGCCGCGGTTCAACTTTCAATTACCAGAAGACAAGTATTTGATCGGCTTCAAGTCGGCTCTTTCCACAGTCGACGGGAAGGAATTGCCGAGAAATTACCTGCATCATATTTTGATGATCAACAATACCAAGCCCAGCGTGTCCTGCCCCGGTGAGCCGCTCTTCTTCGGTGGGGCCGGACTCGAAATGTCGGAGACACAATTCCCGGATGGATACGGCGTCCAACTTTCGGCAACCGATAAGTTAATGACGGTGGTCGCGTTCTATCACGGAGCCCCTCCCACCAAGGACGTCATCGCAACGTTTACGATGTATTTCGCCCCGAAGGCCAAACCGGTCAAAGCGATGGACGTCTATCAAGTCGGCGTCAACATCGTCTGTTTCACTAAGTTCGGCGATCGACCTGCGGATCAGACGGACGAAGGGATCGAAATCGGGCCGGGTGTCCAAGTGCGTACGGCTCCACTGAAGTTTAGTATGGATGGCTGCGTCAAATACGCCTATCCGCACGGCCACGATGAATTGCTCCTGATCGCCTTGGAGAATAAGACCAAGAAACAGACCCTTCTCCGGACTATTCCGGACGTTGAACGCGATGGAACGCTTCGGGAATTCCTCCCCCATCAAGTCTATAAAGACGGCCAGGGATTCCCGATCTCCAAAGCAGAGGACTATGAGATGGTGATGGTCTACCATCATGCTCTGCAGAAAACTGAGCTCCAACATGGCATGGGTAACTATCTCCTGTATATGACGCCCGGTGCTTGCACAGAGCAGGGTAAGACTGCCGCCGCCCATTGACCTCCCCCTTGCAGGCCTGTCGGCATGAACCATTCGACAGGCCTGCAGTTTTCCTACGGTCCAAAATTGTTCATCCACGCTGCCTCCTAGCCCCTGCTCCCCTACGAAAGAAGTAGCACCCGGTCTGGGTTTCTCGGCACCACCTGTGGTATCAAATCACACTAGCTGAGCTGAAGCATCAAATAGTGTTTTGTGACCGAACTGGTTGATTGACTAGCGGCGGCGACACGCAGCAGCCGCTGGATCTCCTGAAGAGCAGGCTTGCCCAGAAACACGGGAATCGTGCCATGCCGCAGAGTGAGCCTGTTACTATCCTCCTCGTCAATGCCATCGCCGAAGAAATCAAACTGGTCACGCTCCACCTCCGAAAATTCATTCCAAACTGCCGCGTCGAAGCCGTCTACACCATAGAGGAAGCGCTTCAGTGGGGACCGCGAGCATCGTGGCAACTCATCTTAATCGATGAGGATGTACTCATCCAGCACGCTGCACCTGTTTTCTCAGAATTGAGGAGGCTTGCACCCTATGCCACGCTCGTGTTGCAGACGGATCACGACGACTCCACCGCCACCGTAAATGCGCTTCAAGCCGGTACGGATTTTCTCCTTTACAAGAACTCACCCGGTTTTCTCACCGAACTGGTGTTGTACACAAAAGGTGCGATCGAAACTCGCACTATCCGCATGACGCTCAACCAGACACAGGAACGCCACGGCCGTCTCATCGAGATACTCAGCGATGGCTTCTACGAACTCGATGGGGAAGGACGATTTGTGTATCTGAGCCCGCCCGTCACGGACATGCTCGGCTACCGGCAGGACGAGTTGCTCGGCGCTCCCTACTCCACCGTCGTGCCTCTGGATCAACAGGATCACGCTCGTCATCGTTTCAACGACCGCAGAACTGGGACGCGAGCAGCCCGGCGGATAGAGATCGACCTTATCCGCAAGCCCTCCTTTGACCAACCAGCCTCTACCCGAGTCAGGGCCGAGATCAGCGCGAGAGGCCTGTATGACTTTGATCGCCGATATCTCGGAACGCTGGGGCTATTGCGCGACATATCACAACAGCGCCGGCAGACGAAGACTATTGATCACCTTGAGCATCAACTTCGTGAATCCGATCGACTGCTCGCCATCGCACGGCGCGTGTCAAGCTTGTCAAAAACTCTGCACGCCCCCCATCATGCCATTCAAGCCCAATCTCAACTTCTGCTCAAAACCATTCGCGACGCTCATCTGATCGAACAAGTAGATTCGCTCGCGTCCTACGCCGCGGAAGCCGTTCATCTGGGAGAAGAACTCGTCCAAACCACGACGGAAATCGTCAGCCGCCGAGACACCCTGAATGACATTATCGAGGCCGTCCTGGCTGCCGCTCAACCTCCCCTTGCCCTTGCGAACACCGATTGGATCGAACGGGCATATGGGCAGAATCTTCCACCTTTCACCGGAAGCCTCGACTCCATGATGGAGCTCCTGCGCATTCTCCTTTCGCATGCCCGACGCTATGTGGCCACGGTCGGAAATCCCCATCGATTGCGAATCAGTACCAGGGCACTCAGCCCAAACGAAGCCCCCGTAGATCGCCAGACGGCCGCCGAATTTGAAATTCACATCCAAGAAACGAACATCATCGGCACGGCTGAGGAACCACCTGTTCAGACAACGGGCGATCTCTTTGAGGCCTATGCATTAATCAAGCGACTCGGCGGCCGTTGGGATTTTCTGGCCCCGGTCGGCGGCCGTCTCTCGATCACGGTGTGGATTCCAGTAGAACAACCTCCTTTGCAGGACCGTCCCGCTATGCCTGTGACCCCACTCGTTTCCTCGGGAGGCAGTTCGGTCGAACGGACTGCCGAGGCGATACTTCAGACTCCGGCGCACACCTTGCCTACTGCATCCCTTCCCTCCGTCCCGCCACTGGAACCTTTGCCTGACCGCCGCACACGCATTCGAACGACCGTCGACCTACCGGCGCGCTTGATGATCGGCAATGCGCAGCACGAGGGTGTCATGATCGATCTGAGTCCAAGCGGAGCCTCATTGGAGGTCAAGGGCGTGCTCCCATCATTCGAAGGACAGCCTGTCTACCTAGTTCTTCTAACAGCCGTCAGCATCTTAGAACTGGATGCCACCGCACATGACCGAGGAGCCCCTCACCGACGGACAGGCATCGAGCGGCAAACCTCCCGCCTTGCACTCGAGTTCACCGCACTCAACGAGAGTCAGCAGAAGATCCTCATGTCATTTATCGAGGCAGCACGAGCACATACACTTGCCCTAACGGCCGAAGTCCAGTTTCCGCCGCTCGATAAGACAGACGGTTTGGCAGCCGCCTTTACGAAAGCCGGCCTGCGAAGCACAGACTATCGTGAGACGGTGAGAGTTCGAGTCGCACTGCCGGTCCACATTGAAACTTCCAAAGCCTCGGCCGGACGTCTGTCGGGCCTCGTCGTCAATTTCAGCAGAGGCGGTGTATGCCTGCAAACGGAGCCGTTCTTAAAAATGACCGACGAGGTGGTCACACTTCATTTTTCATCGGTCAGCGCCCGTGATCAGCCGAGGGCACAGAAGCCGGAAACGCCCGAAGCAATTCTGACCGGCCGCATTGTCCATCTCGCTCTTGACTCCACCGTTTCATCCGAGCTCAGACCAGGCCTATCACAGCCAGGACAGCGCATCGGCATCCGTTTTTCCCAACTGACGTCGTTTGCTGAACGGGAAGTCAACCGTGTGCTGGCGCAACACATCGGCTCCTCCATAGACGTCGCGGATCCAGGGGATCGGCCATTGATCATGAGCGACAGATGGGAATGCCGGAATACGCACGGCCAGACTGTTGCGGTGACGGCCGACCATGCTCGCCATCAACTTTCACCCGGCACCCCGATCGTCATCGTCATCCCGGGATTCGGATCGACCCAAACCGACTACGTCCCACTCTCGTTTTACCTGGCTGCCAACCATTTGCTTGTGCTTCGCTATGACCACTCGAACCATGTCGGCCAAAGCGAAGGCAATGTTCTGGAGGCCACGTTGGGCAACATGCAGGCCGATCTCCAGAGCGTCCTGGACTTTGTCCATGCCACATGGCCAAGCGCTCAGGTGGCTCTCTTCGCCGAAGACATTGCCGCGCGAGTCTTGGTGAAGATCATGGCCCGAAGCACATCGGCTGATCAGCTTTTCCTGTTGAATCCCGTGTTCGACATCGAAGCTGCTCTTTCCTCCATCGATCGCCCCAATGTCATTGAAACCTACCGGAAAGGCCATCGGCGGGGGGTCGCGAATCTCTGGGGACTCAATGTCAACCTCGACAAGTTTGTCGGCGATGCGATCACGGGAGAATATGTCAGCTTGGCCTCGTCAAGAGCGGACCTCGCTCAACTGGCCACTCCGCCTGTGATCCTGGTCTCTCCTAGACAAAAGCGGCGCATTGAACCTATGTTCGACCCTCAACATCAGACTCTCCGCCACATGGGAACCGCCCCAACCGTTGTATCGTTGCCGGCCGACGTGTCTGGAGAATCCATCGCCTCCGACGAGCGCCGTACCGCTGCCTTCACGACGATTGTGAAACTGATCTCAACTTCCCTAAACGGCGATCCTCCCTCGAATCAGGCCCGGGAACCGAACACCCGCGAGGTGCACCAGCAACGGCAGCTGGAGTACGAGCGCATCCGCATTCGCTACCACGCCTCGCAGACCACACGCAGCGCCTTGTGGGGGGCTCACTTGGCCCACCTTCCTCAACTTGAGCACTTGCCGGACTATGTGGCCTTGACAAATGACCTGTATTGCCGGCTCTTTCCCCTTGAACCAGGCATGACCGTCCTTGATATCGGCTGCGGCCAAACCCACTTCCTGCGTCTCATGCTGACCAATCAGGCCTATCGATGGGCGTATCAACGGGGCCGGCCGGCCGGCCCTCTCCGCTATGTGGGGTTGGACCAGTCGAATGAATCGCTTAGACTTGCAGAACAGCAGGCGCATACAGTCGCTGAAGAACTGGCCGGCACACTGAAGGCTGCCGTCCCAACCGCCCAATCGATAACGACAACATGGATCCACACAGACTGGAATGTCCCTTTTCCTTTTACCGATGGATCGATTGAACGCGTTCTCTGCCATCTTTCGCTCTCCTTTACCCCCTCTCCCCTTCATTGTCTCAGACAGATGCTCCGGGTGTTGCATCAGGATGGGACGGCCGTCGTGACCTGTTTTCGGCCACACACCGATCTGTCGACGCTGTTTCGCCGTGATCTCCGCGCAGAAGACCACGATGAATTCGGTTCTCCGTACCAGATCGTCCTGCACTACCTCGGACGCCTGCGTGAAGCCATTTGTCATGGTGTATTGCACACCTATGAACAGGATGAGTTAGCCAATCTGCTGACTCAGGCAGGTGCGGGTCCAATCCAGTTTTTCTCCGTCCTCGATAACCAAGTTCTACTCGCCATTGTACGGAAGACCAAATCCGTTGGATGAAACAGCCCCTCGGGTGTATACTTCTCACCTAGTGATGATACGTAGTCACGTTTCCAGTACGACGACCTACGCGGTCGCATAAAATCTGCACACCACGCTCATGACGGATCGCACGGCTCCGCAATCGGACCCTTGTCCATCAGGCACGGCATCACTGCAACGACTCACGCAGTTTGCTCGGGATATGGGGCATCCAACAAGCCTCCCCGTCCTCGCAGAGCGCATTCTTTCCGGCCTCTCTGAAGTATCACGGCACCCTCAAGGGGTTCTGTATCTGCTCGATCGCGAACGCGAACGTTTCTGCCAGGTGGCTTCGCAAGCGCAGATCCCTTCGATAGCAGCGCCTCCCGTCGTTTCCCTCAATCACCCCCTTATTCAACAACTGACTCGCCATCAAGACATCCTCGACTCGTCCGCGCTGATTGATTCCCTCTGCGAGGCATCGTTGGGCAACACGACGGAAGCGCCGTTCGCCGCTTTTCCCATCAGCCTGGCCATCCCGCTACTGAATCGAAGACGGTTGATCGCCTTCGTATTGTTCGAACCCCTGACACCCCCCCCTGTCATCCCCTGCCAGTCCATGGAACTCCTGGCTGCCATGGAGCAGTATGCCGCCAATGCGCTCGACGCTTTCCTGCTGTATGAAGATCTCCGACAGTCCCAAGCCCTCATGCGACGAACCGATCGACTGCGTTCTTTGGAAACCATTGCCGGAGGTTTTGCGCATGAGATCCGCAATCCCCTGACCTCGATCAAGACCTTCATTCAGCTGGCTCCGGAACGGAAGGATGACAGTCAATTTATCGGTGAATTCAGCCGAATTGTGCTCGATGACGTCAATCGGATTGAACGGTTGATTCAGGAGATTCTCGACTACGCTCGGTACATGGAACCTCAGTTGACCGATGAGAATCTGAACGAAATCGTCTCGTCGTGTCTGTACTTCATCCAAGTCAAAGCCGACAGCCGGGGGATAAAGATTGAAAAAGATTTGGCGCCTGAGCTTCCTCGTGGCATGGTAGATCGACAGCAAATTAAACAAGTCCTTTTAAACCTGCTCCTGAATGCGATGGATGCCATCGGCGATAAAACCGGAACCCTTCGAGTGCGGACCACGCGGCTCCAAAAAGCGTGCGGTGGTGTGTGGACTCAACTAGAGATCGAAGATACGGGGCACGGCATCTCACCCGACAACCTTGACCACATCTTTGACCCGTTTTTTACCACCAAACATACGAGCGCCTTCAACGAAGGAACGGGGTTGGGACTGACCATCGCGCATCAGATCATTCGGGAGCATCGAGGAGAGATTCAAGTGCAGAGTGTGGAAGGGGTCGGAACGACCTTCCGCATCAATCTTCCCTCCCATCGGGGTTAGAACCCAAGGAGCGCTTGTGGAAAGCTCAGTTGTTAGGAAACGAGTTCTGTTGATCGATGACGATCCCCGAGTCCGTGCCTCTCTCAAGATGGTTCTCGAACCGATCTACGACATTCTCCAAGCCGGCGATGGACAGGAGGGGCTCGATGTGTTTCGCAAAGATGAGCCCGACCTCATACTCCTCGACGTCATTCTCCCAGGAACCGACGGCCTCGCAATGCTTCAAACGCTTCGCATGGAGAGCAAGATGACCCCTGTCATCATGCTCACAGGCACCAAATCCGTCAAAACGGCCGTCGACGCCATGAAGCTCGGGGCCGCCGACTATCTCTCAAAGCCGTTCGACGTCGATGAGCTTCGTATCGTCATCGATCGCGTCCTGAACTCCTCCGAATTGGAGCGAGAGGTCAAGCAACTGCGGGCTCAAGTCGTGCAGCGCTATGCCTTCCACAATCTGATCGGCAAAAGCCAGGGCATGCAGGAGATCTACTCAAAAATCGAGCAGGTCGCCGACAGCCGGACTACCGTGCTCATTACGGGAGAAAGCGGCACCGGAAAGGAATTGGTCGCGAGAGCCTTGCACTACAACAGTTCCCGGCGCGAACGCCCCTTCATTGCCCTGAACTGCGCAGCATTGCCTGAAACGCTCATTGAGAGCGAACTCTTCGGTCACGAAAAGGGATCGTTCACAGATGCCACGGCTCGACGCGTCGGACAGTTCGAATTGGCACACAGCGGAACGCTGTTCCTCGACGAAATCGGCGACTTGAGTCCGGTCACACAGGCAAAGCTCCTGCGTGTCCTCCAAGAGCGAGAATTTATGAGAATCGGCGGGGTTCAATCGATCAAGGTCGATGTCCGCATTGTAGCGGCCACGAACAAGAATCTCGACGACCTCGTGCGAAAAGGGCAGTTTCGAGAAGACCTCTACTACCGCATCAACGTTATTGCGCTCTTTCTTCCTCCTCTCCGTGAACGCGGTGAGGATATCCCACTCCTGGCCAAACATTTCCTCGAGCAACGGCTGGAAGAGGAACGGCGCCCCCGGATCGAGTTTGGAAAAGACGCACTGGATCTTCTGACTCATTATTCTTGGCCTGGCAATGTTCGCGAACTGGAAAACTTCGTCGAGCAAGCGTTCATCTGGTCCCAACATGCCGCGCACATCATGCCGGAGCATTTGCCGACGCTGATCAAGAACGACTCCCGTTCATCATCGCTTCGAGACGATACCCTCGCCGGTCGAATGTCGCTTGAAAAAGCCGTGATGGAGTTTGAACGGGAAATCATCCTTGACGCGTTGAAACGAACCAATTACGTACAAACTCACGCCGCGAACCTGCTCGGAATCAGCCGGCGGATGCTGAAATACCGAATGGACACCCTCGGCATCGGCCGCCCTGACAATTCCACCAGCCAAGAGCCTGACCAACCCGTACAAGAATGACACACTTATGCACAAGAGTGTCACACTTATGCACATATTATCCTCTCACGCTGTGAATAAGATAGGTACCCTATCATTATCGATGACTACGTATAGTTGCTCATTCCACCAACACCACTGTATATTGAAACGATCCGTAACCTCATGAAAAGGAATGAGAATTGCTTGCTCTAAACGCGATTTGGAGTAAGCACCGCGCATGGCTACGGATTCTTGTGAGGCAGGAACACAACCGACAGTCCTCGTTATTGATGATGAAGCCGGGCCCCGCGATGCCCTTAAAGTAATCCTTCGCACCTTCTGCACCGTTCGTTCTGCGGAAAACGCCAGAACAGCTCTCGAGATCCTCGGTCAGGAACCCATTGACCTGATCACGCTCGATCAAAAGCTTCCTGATCGACACGGATTGGATCTTCTCAAAGACATCAAGCAGCATCGCCCCGATGTGGAGGTCATCATCGTCACGGGATACGGGAGCCTGAAGTCTGCCATGGAGGGTATCCGCCACGGAGCCGCGGGCTATTTGCTTAAGCCTTTCAACGTGAACGAGTTGACGACCCTCCTTCAACAGACGATGGACAAGAAGCGCCGACTCGACTTTCTTCGCCACTGTCTTCGGACACTACCGGAGCTTTGGGGATCAGAGGAAGAAAGCGCACGTGCTTGGAATAGGGTTAAGACGGGATACGTTGCGCTCTCCATCAAGGCACCGGGCGATACCGCTTTCCAGCAAGACGATATGAGCCTGCTTCCGCTCTTGTCCGACACTTTGGAGGCCACAGATCGTCAATTACTCAATCATTCCAGCCGAGTGAGTTTCTATGCCACGTTGATGGCCGGCCGACTCAATCTGACCACCTCAGATCAAAAATCATTGGCCCTGGGAGCCTTTTTGCATGATATAGGGAAAACGAGTTTCCCCTCGTATAGGTTTTCAGAAGACCAGATTCTTCCGTCCGGCGAAGCATCTCTCTGCAGAGAACATTCCGAAAGAGGCGCACGGATGATTGCGTCGTTGGGTTTACCGATCGAGGTGGGGCAAATCGTCTTATCCCATCACGAGCGATGGGATGGGCAAGGCTACCCTCGTGGGCTCCGAGGCACGGATATTCCCTTACTGGCTCGCATTGTCGGCATCGCCCAAACGTGTGACCATTTGACCGCCGACGCACCGGGGCGCGCTACCCTCCCGATGGATGCCGCAATCCGCCAGCTCTCGCTTCAATCTCATATACAGTTCGACCCGCTGTTGCTGGAGCTCTTCCTTCAAGTCGTGAGCGACTCATCCGTCTCGTCTCCCGCCATGAACATCGCTCCCGCCGCTTGATCTAGTCATGCGCTCCGGCGATCAACTCCGCCGCCGCAGATCGAGTCTTTTGTGTGATTCGCTCCCCACCGAGCATGCGCGCAATTTCACCCTCGCGACTGATACCGGTCAACGACCGCACCGTTGCCACCGTCCGTCCGTTCACTTCCGACTTTTCGACAGAGAAATGATGTTGGGCCTGAGAGGCGACCTGCGGGAGATGCGTGATGCACAACACTTGATGGTATCGGCCCAACTCTCTTAGCCGTTTCCCGATCGTGGCCGCAACCGCTCCCCCAACCCCCGTATCGATTTCATCGAAGATCAAGACCGGCACATGATCGACATCGGCAAGGACGGATTTCAACGCCAGCATCACCCGCGAAAGTTCGCCGCCGGATGCCACACGAGACATCGGCTTCAAAGGTTCACCGGCATTGGCTGACAGCAGAAACTCGACACGATCGCGGCCATCAGGACCGCAGACTTCGTCAGGCCCGATCGGCACGACTTGGACCAGAAACCGTACCGATCCCATCTTCAGTGCATTCAGCTCTTTGTCCACTAGTTTCGTCAACCGCTTGGCTGCTTCTGCTCGCTTTCTAGAGAGCGCTCGGGCCAGCACCAAGACCTTCTGTTGTTGTTCCTTAATGAGATGATCATACCGATCGAGCTCGCTGTCCGACCCCCGAAGTTGTTCCAGTTCTTGCTTCACTCGATTATGCGTCTCCAGGACGGCTTCTATCGTCCCCCCATATTTCTTTTTCATCCTCTGGATGACAGCCACACGATCCTCGATCGCGCTGAGTCGCATAGGGTCGGCATCCAAGCCTTCGGCGTACCCGCGAAGAGAATCGGCGACTTCCTTCAGGAGCACTTTGGCCTCGGAGGCCAATCGAACGGTGCCTTCCATGTCCGGGTCGATCTGAGCCAGCTCTCCCAGCGCACGCTCCATCGGCACCAGATTCGCCAAGATACCGTGGCCATCGGCTTGGATTCGTTCTTGGGCTTCCGATGCCAACTCGGCCAGACGCCGAGACGATCCCAACCGATGGCGTTCGGCTTGTAGCAACTCTTCCTCTCCGATATGGCAGGCAGCCTCATCCAGTTCCCGCTGTTGAAAATGCAACAGGTCTTCCTGCTGGGCCCGCTGCTGTAGTGTCGTCGCAAGCTCAGCGCGTTCTTCACGGAACCGTACCCAATCACGATGGGTCGATCGATACTGAGACCTCAGGTCCAGCAAGCGACCGAAGGCATCCAAAACCTCGAGCTGAGCGGGGTTGGACAAGAGCGATTGCTGGTCGTGCTGGCCATGAATATCGATGAGCGTACCAGCGAACTCTTCCAGGACATGGGCCGGACTCAAGACTCCGTTCAAGTACACTCGGTTTCTTCCTGAACGAGCGATGATGCGTCGAATGATAAGCTCGGAATCGTGCGGGCCAAGGACTTCTCGAGCCCGCAGCCGTTCAAGAAGGGGATGTGTGGGCGGAATCTCGAACGACGCTTCAAGTTTGGCTTCGTCTTCGCCGAATCGAACCTGGTCGCTTGAAGCCCGCCCACCGACAAGAAGGGCCACTGCATCGATCAACAAAGACTTGCCGGTCCCCGTCTCTCCGGTCAATACGGTAAATCCTGAGTCAATCGTCAGACTCAGCTGTTCAATCACGGCGAAATTTGTGATACGCAGCTCAGTGAGCATTGCTGCAAGAGTGGCGAGACTCAGCTAACTGCAGAAGACACATAGAGACATTACACATCGCTAGTGCCAACTGAATAGATCGCTGAAACGGCGAGCCCAATACTCACAATGACTGCTCCGCGATATCACAGCGAGTGAAGAGGCCGAGGCTTACGCTTTCACACGTTGAGCGCCGCAAGGACCAGGCCCGCGTCCCTGTTCAGCATCGTGCTAAGCGGTCCCGGCATGCTGAGCGAGCAGTGAATCGATCACTTCTTTGAACTGGCGTTTTGGTCTGGCCCCCACCAGCTTCTCGACCGGCTGGCCATTCTTAAAGAAAAGAATGGTGGGAATGCTCATCACCTGGTAACGCCCCGCGACCTCGGGATTTTCGTCTGTGTTCAATTTTCGTACTTTCAGCTTCCCGGCGTATTCTGTTGCCAGCTCTTCGACGATGGGAGCTACCATTTGGCAAGGGCCGCACCACACGGCCCAGAAATCGACCATGACGAGTTCGGACGCCTTCATGACTTCGGCATCCCAACTGGAATCTTCAACTTTCAAAGCGTCACCAGCCACGTCTGCACCCTCCTTCAGGGGTTGAGATCATTGATGCGTGATTGTCGAGGCATCGTACCCCACCGCTGTTTTTAGTGTCAAACCCGGATCATCGTCCGGTTTGCATTCCCCGCGGTATATCGCCGGTATCAGAAGTCTGCGGAGGAAGACCGTAGGGCCCTCCCAACGTCGCCCATGGCAGACCTCGTTCACCCCACAGAAGAGGGCTCAAGAGAGTCCGCATGACGACGGTCCCGGCGCTTTCGGTCCACCCGACCCCAGTCAGACTCAACATGAAGCTGTATTGTTCTCGATCGGGGAATTTCAAGTAATACAGCCCTACCGACCAACACCGACATGGGTTCTGATATAAGGCGACGGCGTCCAATTCCGGGCTTCTTCCATTTTTGACGTCATAATAGGCTTTGGCTCCGAATGTCCACCCCCAAGGGGTGCGGAAGGCGCCGCCCATGGTCACGAACTGAATTTCATTCGTCGGGGCAAACACCTCGTTGAACGAGATAGGGTTCCACACGTCACCTCGCCTGACCCGATTGCCGTCTCTCGTGTACCGTTGTCCCACTTCGAAATACCAGTTGGTGCCCTCTTGAAATCGAAGGTCCGTGTTGAATTGACTTACCCCTGGTTGATAGGGATCGAAGAACGCGTCGACCGTCAGATACCGGTTGATCGGTGGCCGGAGCGCCCACGCCTGCGCTGCGCGTCCGGCTGCCGGCGTCTCCAACCACCCTGTCGTCATCAGCGTCGGCAGGTTGTTGCCGATCACGGCCCGCATCCAGATATCAGAAAATTTCTTGCCTTGGATGGGCACCGTGGCCGGCTGGAGCGGCTGGGTGAACGATCCGAGGAAAGGGGCAACCCCCGGCGTGAACTCTCGGGCCACAGTCTGCACATCGCCGACATGATAACTCTGAGCTAATGTGAGGTCGAGCCAGTTGAACGCATGTTTCTTGCCTGATTCCAGCACGCGACTACGCAGCATATAGGTCAGCAAATTCTTCTTTGGCAGGTCGTCGACTTGATCGATTTGCGTCAATTTCGATTGATCAGTCGACGGCACATATTCGTACGTGACCGAGGGTTCGGCGGTATGCAACAGACTGCCCCCGTCGGCAAAAGCGAATCGGCGTGTCACTTTCGATGTGGCATCGACTCCCAACCAAAACGTCTCTCGATGCTGCCCTTCATCCGATTGCGCCCCTCTGGTGTAATAGACCTCGCGGAACCTCGCTTGCGGTCGAATTCCGATCATATGCCCAAGATGAATCACATCCGTCGAAATACCCGGAACGACATTGATCCGATTCAGGGTAAATCCCTGATCTCGATAGAAATTGACGTAGTGCCCTTCCATTCCTAACAAGACGGGCGAATTGAACAGTGAGACATAGGGAAGGCTATAGCCGGCTTCCGGAAGACGTTGGAATGTATCCTTTCCTCCGGCTTGTAACGGTTGCAGATAGAGGCCCAAGAGATAGAGATTGCCGTAGGGCAAGCGCTGCGTCAGCAAGAGGTTTGATTCGGTGCTCGGTGAGGCGCGAAGTATCCCCGAATTGCTCAGTTGTTGGAAATAGTTGGGGTCGGTGACCAAATTGGCGTTGGCACGGAGCAACAACGTATCGGTAAGATATTGCGTATGGCTCCCGATGAGCGCCGCGCGTGCCTTCTCGGCATCTTGTCCGGTGTCGGTCACGCCGGCGACGTTGGGAAGCTGCGTCTGTTGCAGATAGCTCACATACCACTTGCCCCGAGACCGCCGGTCCAAGACATACCGATACTCAAAATCGGACCCATACCCGAGGTCACTGTAATACGATGGTGTCACCGTCACGTCTTGACTCGGATTGATCGCCCAAAAAAAGCTCTGCTTCACGTGGAATCCGAATCGATTGTCATAGCTGGGAGTAGGGATCAGAAACCCGGTTTGTCGTTTGGTCATGGGATAGGAGAAGGTGGGGAATGGAATCGTGGGCACGTCTAATACACAGAACCACCCGCCCTTGAATCCCAGCGTGTCCCCGAGGGTCATTTCCAGATCTTTAAAGCGAAAGCGCCATGCCGGCGTTTCTCCATCCTGCGCATCACAATTCGTGAAGCTGCCCTCCTTGACTCGGTAGTGGTATTCGGAGAATCTCTGCATGAGGCGGCCCGATATGGAAGAGTTGGTCGTCGAAACATAGAGCCGGCCGTGCGTCACGATGCCGGCCTCAGTATTGATATTGATCTCCATCCGTTCGGCCGTCACATCAGCCTGCGGATCCGTTAAATGGACATTGCCGAGGGCGGTAAGAATTCCCGGTAGAGCTTGAATGGTGGCGTGGTCCGCCGTCAGCCTGATCGCCCCCTGCTGAATCACGACCGATCCATTGGCTTCGTAGACGTCTTGATCTTGTCGATAGTCGATACGCTCTGCCGTGATATCGAGTGGAGCGGATCCGGCGGGCGACGTTCCGGTACCAGTTGGGTTGTCCGCTGCTGATCCAGGAGAGGGAACGAGAGAGAGAACGGCGACGACGACAACGAACCACCGGCGGACCCACGCGAGAGGACCTGCCATGCTCGGAGCCTGTCCGACATTGCCGTTCGTCACGAGGCAAAGGAGGTGCGGTAAGATGCGAGGCCGCAGGCCCAGAAAAACCGGAGCTGTATTCGATGTAATACAGTGAGGATTTTTTCGGGCCGAGAACGACGCAGATGGCCGCGGATCGTTCGCCGCAGTAGAAGGTTCACTGTCGGACAGGCTCCTATCCACGAATCGGCGACAGCCCACAGCCACGCACTGCCGCTTTGATGTCTCCTAGGAGCATCAACGATCCGGCAATACAGATGAGATCGTGAGGCCTGGCTCGGCTCCTGGCGACGGTCAGCGCGTCCATGGGAAGGACGGCCTCGAGCACCGGCCCGTGCCATTCGTGCAGAGTGGCACGGAGTTCTTGAACCGTGGCAGACCGGACGAGAGACGCCTGCGTCAGCACGATTTCCGACAGAAACGGTAACAGCGGGGTGATAAATCCCTGTCGATCTTTATCCCGCATCATGCCCCACACAAGGATGATCCGAGATGTGGGGTGACTGAGAGAAAAATCCTTGAGATACCCCGCGAGCGCCTGCGCGGCGGCAGGGTTGTGGGCGCCGTCGAGCACGACCGTGGGATACTCGTCGATCGCCTCCAACCGACCTTCCCATGAGACCGTACGCAGGCCATTGCGAACCGCTGCCGCATCCACATCCATCCCAGCTCGACCCGCCGATTCAAGGAGCGCCAAGGCACAAGCGGCATTGTCCCACTGATGACGCCCTGCCAGGCCACAGGCCAGATCCTCAAACACGCGAGTCACTCCCCGATAGGTCAGTCGCTCGGGACGAGTTCCATCAATCGCACAGTCAATGGCAAAGTCTCGACCAAGCTGCCACAAGGGGGCTGACCGATCCCGCGCAATCCGGCGGAGAACCTGTTCAGCTGCTTGCCCCATCCGTCCGATCACGACCGGGACAAAGGGCTTGATGATGCCTCCTTTTTCAAACGCGATCGCTTCCTCCGTGTGTCCCAAATATTCTTGATGGTCCAGACCTATCGTCGTGATCGCACTGGCCAACGGTTGCTCCACAACGTTGGTGGCGTCGAACCGTCCGCCCAACCCGACTTCCAATACGGCGACGTCCACTTCCGAATCGGCGAAATAGAGGAACGCCAGGGCCGTCGTCATCTCAAAAAACGTCGGTTCCAGATTATCGTGTAGCGTAGCCCGCAAGCGTGCGATCAACGTTTCGACGTGCTGCTCCGCAATCATGCACCCGTTGACGCGAATCCGCTCGCGGAATTCGACGAGGTGAGGAGACGTATACAGCCCCACACGCCGCCCTGAATGTTGAAGGATCGACGCCACCATCGCCGCGGTCGAACCCTTGCCGTTGGTGCCTCCGATATGCAGCACGCGAAGTGTGCGATGGGGATTGCCGACCCTGTCCAATAGGGTCTGCACGGTCTCCAGGCCCAGCTTGATGCCGTGCTTTTGAAGCGTGTAGAGGTACTCAATGACGGAGGAGTAGCTCATCAACAAGCCGGGAGGACGCAGAAGGCTAAAAATGATTCACGAGGGTGCCGACCGTCTCCTTGAGACGCTTGCGTTCGACGATCATATCGATCATGCCGTGTTCGAGAAGAAATTCGGCCCGTTGGAACTGATCCGGCAACTGTTGCTTGATGGTTTGCTCGATCACACGAGGTCCGGCAAACCCGATCAACGCTTTCGGCTCGGCAATGATGACATCTCCCAACATCGCCACGCTGGCGGTGACGCCGCCGAACGTGGGATCGGAGAGGATCGAGATGAACGGCAGTTTGGCCTCGCCCAGCTTCGCGACCGCGGTCGAGGTCTTGGCCATCTGCATCAACGAGAGGATGCCTTCCTGCATGCGCGCGCCCCCGGACGCAGTGACCAGGATGACCGGCAGCTTCAGTTCCAACGCCCGATCGATCGCGCGGCAGAGCTTTTCCCCGACCACCGACCCCATACTCCCGCCCATAAAGCTGAAATCGAAGACACAGAGCACCACACGCCGCCCGTTGACCAGGCCTTCGCCGATGACGAGGGCATCTTTCCGGCCCGTCTTTTCTTGGTGGGCCTTCAGGCGATCTCGATAGGACTTGGTGTCGTGGAAGGTCAAGGGATCTTGGGCTTCGAGTTCCGCATCCCATTCTTTGAAGGTACCGAGATCGATGAGCAAGCCGATCCGCTCGGTGACCGAGATGGGGAAATGATACTCGCACTTCGGGCAGACCTTGTTGTTTCGGTCGACTTCCTTGCGGTAGACGATTTCCCGGCAGTGATTGCACTTGAGCCACATCCCCTCGCTGCCTTTCGAACGGGGCGGCGGGACGGATTCTGCCGGCTTCTCTTTCTTGAACCACGCCATGGTTGTCGCTTGAATGCCGTCGTACCCTATCGACGCGTTGCTCGACCCAAATCGGTGGAGAATAGCACAGGGCTAGCCCCGATGCACCTTCCTACCTATCGCATCTAACAAGGATGCGGAAAAAGGCCGCCACCGGCGTTCTCGCATCCCTCAGAGGCTCAACGTACGGCCCGGGCAAACGCCTATTCATACAGGCGATGGTTAGGCGCGGGTGATAAAGGGCTACGATTCGCCTCAAGACACTGGGCGCTCACCGACTCGCGCCCGTCCGCAAGCGTGGCGCTCATTATTCTTCGCGCCGCGGACCTGGACAGCCTTTTTGCGCATCCTGCATGGCGGATCAGCGGGTCTCAAACCTCGATATGCGTGACGGCTACAGAGGCCAGAATGAGTTTTTACGCAGCCAGATAAAACACCAGGCCCTAACAGTGTACGACAACTGAAGGGGTCAGCTCCACCAGCATCCATATCCCAATCAGGATACTGGCAAGGCTGGCACATCCCTGCACTCCCACAAAGAGTCGCTGCCCCATCGAACGTGAATAGATGACCGGCACACTAATGGTCAAACCAATCACCATCATGCCGATGATCGATCCGATGCCGAAGACGATTATCGCCAGAAGTCCGCTGACCATGGTGGTCGTCGTCGCCAATATCATCAACATCAACGCTGCCGATCCGGCAAGTCCATGCACCATGCCGATACACAGCGGACGAATCGCGTCGGTCATCCAATGCCGATGGCCATGATCTCTTTGTTGGTGGTGGCTGTGTAAGTGGACATGCGGCTGACCGTCGTGGTCATGGCTATGGATGTGCCACCGTTCACGGTACAGTTTCAGGGCCAGACTCCCTCCAAGAACGATCAGAAGCATTCCGACCCCCGATTCGGCGAGGACTTCGAATTCAGCAGGAATATGAAGGCCCCAGGCAAGCACGATCGATCCGACCAGCAGCAGCGTCAGTGTGTGGCCGGTTCCCCACCACAACCCGACGGCACCGGACGCCAGAAACGACGGTCGCTCGGCAAGCACCGTCGAGACCGCTGCGAGATGGTCGGTATCCAGGGCGTGGCGCAGTCCCAGCAGAAAACCAATCCCAAGCAGCGTCAAGAGATCTGCATCAGGCATCATGTGTCCAGAAATCCAACATTGAGGCAGGTGCTTCCATCACAGTCCGTACCAACGTGAGCATGGAAAGAGACCACTACTGGCCAGATGAGACCAGGCGTCGCTCTCACCCACCACGGGCATGCATTTCCAGATGGGGATCTTCGCGCAGCCGATCAACGTCGATCAATCCTCCCGATCGAAGTCCGATCTGTTCCAATGCCTTACGCACTTCGGCTCCGCGATCACGGCGAGCAGCCCAGCCTGATCGAATCATCTCCCGCATCGCCTCAGCGCCGGCTCCTAGACGAAGCGGCTTGCGCAAGTCCACACCTACCGTCGCGTACAGACACAGATACCACAACCCGTCGGCCGTGATACGACTGCGGTCGCACTGCGCACAAAACGGTGTCGTCGTTGACGGAATAATCCCAAAGATCATGCCGTCCGGCAAGCAAAATCGTTGGGCTGGAGCTGCCCCCCGTTCTGGAAGCGCTGTGATTCGACCGTACCGTCGAGCGAGGGCATCAAGGATCATGTCCTGGGAAAGAACTTTGTCCATCTTCCACTCATTCGCTCCACCGACATCCATATATTCGATGAAGCGGACTTCGGCCTGATAGTGTCTGGCGAATTCGATGAGCGCGCCCAGCTCATCTTCGTTGAACCCGCGAATCGCGACCGTGTCGAGTTTGAGATTGGCAAAGCCTGTTCTTCCAACTGACTCAATACCTGCCAACACGCGGGCGAACTCGTCCCGACCGGTCAACTGACGGAACCGCTCTGGTCTGAGCGTATCGAGACTGACGGTCACGCGATCGAGTCCGGCTTCGTAAAGTTCTTGGGCATACTCAGCCAAGAGAATGCCGTTCGTGGTCAAGGCCACTTCGGTAATCCGTCGATCCTGTCGGAGTAGCCGCACGAGGCGGGCAAGGTCTCGCCGCAACAATGGCTCGCCACCGGTCAATCTGACCTTGTCGACTCCCAGATCGGCAAAATATCCTGCCAGCGTTGCCATTTCCTCGAAACTGAGGATGTCCTCGCGTGGCAGCCAGACATACTCCGGTTCCGGCATGCAGTAATTGCAGCGGAGGTTACAACGATCGGTAACCGATAGCCTTAAGCTTCGTAACGGACGCTCATGGGCATCGACTACCGTCACCTGAGAACTATTGACCGGCGCTAGACTCATCAGTTTTCTTCTCGCTTTAGGAATTAGCTCACGCCTTACCCTTCACCCCTTACTCTCGGGTCACTACGGATGGTCCTCCACCCAGACCTCTCCATCCGGCGTATGTTCCAGCTTCCAGATCGGCGTGATTTGTTTGAGCTCATCGATCGCCCATTTGCAGGCCCGGAACGCGTCGGCACGGTGCTCCGCACCGGCGATGATCAGCACAATATTTTCACCGATCGTAATCTCTCCATGCCGGTGGATGATGAGTAACTCCAAAATGTCGAAATCTTTCAGCGCCCGTTCTCGAATTTCACACAGCTTCTTCTGCGCCATCCCTTCATAGTGCTCGAACGTAATACCGGCGACATCCCGCCCGCGAGACCGGTCACGAGCAATGCCCAAAAACGTGGCAATCCCGCCGATCCGTTTCGATCGGCTACGCACCCGATCGAGTTCCTGATCGACGGAAAAATTATCCCGCTGGACACGGACGAACTGACTCTCGTCTGTCGGTTCCTGCTCTGACCCTCCGGCGAACGGGGGTAAAATCGCAACCTCGTCACCCTCATTGATGATCGTCCCTTCGTGCGCAATTTCCTGATTCACAGACACCAGCACCTTCTTCTTCTGAATCAGTTCCCCGATTGCGGGATGACTGGTCTCGATCGCACCGACCAAATCCTTAACCTGCCGGCCATTATCCACATTGAACGACAAGCATCCCTGATTCCCTGCCAGCATTTTCGTCATACCGAACAATCGAACCGTAATCATCGCCCCTAGGCCCTACCTTTAACCATTAACCATTCCTAAACCATTAACCATTCCTGCTATACGTCCCCGATTTCCCTCCCGATTTGGAAAGCAGGCAAACCTCGCTGAAACTCATCTCGCGATCCACCGCCTTGCACATATCGTAAATGGTCAACGCTGCAACGGTGGCGGCCGTCATGGCTTCCATTTCGACTCCCGTCGGCCCTGTTGTCTTGGCGGTCGCGGTAATGGTGATGCAGCAGCGGCCTTGGGGATCAGGCCGAGGTTCTTCTTTGAAAACAATATCGACGCTGGTGAGGAGAATCGGATGGCACATGGGAATGAGGTCCGGCGTCTTCTTGGCACCCATCACACCCGCGACCTGAGCAACAGCCAGCACATCACCCTTGGCAATCCTGCCTCGTTGAATCTTTTCAAGGGTTTCGGGAAGTAACAAGACGCTGGCCTGAGCAGTAGCGAGCCGTTCGGTCTGATCCTTAGCACTGATGTCGACCATCCGAGCCCGCCCCGATTCGTTGAAGTGACTGAATTCGGCCATTTTGTTCGTTGAATCAGTACGTTGTAAACAATTCGCAGCGGGATTAATTATAGGTGCCGCCGGAAACGCAGGTCAAGCCAATGCACAGGGCATTCACACCGACGAGGATGTGTTTCGCATTGCGTCGTGAAAGTCTTTCTCGACACTCCCGTTCTGGTCAGTGCCTCTACAGTCC
>JBKKBQ010000069.1:0-6707 GCA_046714015.1 Nitrospira sp. | reverse complement strand
CCTTATTCGGTGCGGCGTGAACCTCGCGCCCGTCCGCAGACGTGACGCTCATTATTCTTCGCGTCTCGGACCTCGCTGGGCCTTGGCTGTGGAGAGGCGTGTCTCAGCGCGCCGGGGTTGGGCGGGTGAGATCGGACGATCTTTTTGAACAGCCTGTGGGTTCTGCTTACCGGCGTGCCGAGAAGACTCTAAGGTTGAGGTCAAAGCGGAAGCGTAATCGGCTGGCCTCCTGCTTGCGCTGATCGGTAACAGGCTTCGGCGATTTCCACGGCACGACACCCATCCTCCCCAGTGATGGGCATAGGGGAATTATTTTCCACCGCCTGCAAAAAGGCCGTGAGGGTGGCAAGGACCGTCTGAGCTGGAGGGAGATCGAGGTTCTTCGTTCCGGTTTCGTCACAGCAACGGAGCCGGCCCTGCCCCCAATCGGCCTCCAGTCGTCCGTGCGAGCCGCTCCATGCTGCTCGCCCAACACGGCCCGCAGGCACCCGCGCGATTTCGATCCGGCATGCCGTTCCCCCGCCGGTGATGAGGTCAACGGTAGCCGAGGTTTCCGGCGCGGCCGACGGAAGGAGGTCCATCGTACAACGCACTTCTGATACTTCTTCATCGGTGACGTATCGAACTAGGTCGAGCATATGCACTCCGATTTCCAGTACGGCTCCCCGTCCGGCATAGCCGACGGCATGGTCAGGTGCCCTCTTCTTGGTCTCGATCTGACTGATCAAATCCAATCGTTCCGACCGCCCGATCGCATGCCGCAGTGTCCTCATGCGCTGAATCGTATGGTCGAACCGGAGGGTTTGCGCCGTCATCAACGGCACCTCCGCCTCACGGGCCAGGACCACCATCGCGCGGGCATCGACAGCAGTGGTTGCCAGCGGCTTTTCAATCAATAGAGGTTTGCGGGCCTCGACCGCCACGCGACAGATATCCAGAGAAAAGATCGGAGGAGTGACGACAATGATCACGTCGACCATGGGATCGGCGACCAGTGACTGGGGTTCTTTGTACATGTTCACCGAGGAGGCGCCGGGAAGATCAAACCCCTGTTCGGGATGTTGCCGGCAGACGGCCCTGAGAGACGCAGTTGGAATATCCTGCACAAGATGCCGAGCATAGCGCATCCCGTGACGACCCACGCCGATCAGTCCCACGCCGATACAATCCTTGTTCAGCATCTTAAGCACCGCAGGATATTGAAAGGTCCACCAGCTTCGTTCTCACAAGACACGGCCGCTTCACCAAGACACTGGGCGCTCACCAACTCGCGCCCGCCCGCAAACGTGAGGCTCCTTATCCGTCGCCTCGCGGACCTCACTGGCACTGATTTGACATTCCCGCAATCGGCTCCATATAGTAAAGTAAAGTCACGCAAGGCTCAAAGCCTCTCCGGTAGAGCATCTCGGCCATGCCCACGACACAAACGGCACCGTTCACACTCGCACAGATCGGAACGGGAACAGCCCGCTTCCCTAGCGGTGTGCCGATTCCCACCCATAGCGATCAGATGGTGGATCCCTACTTCAAGAGCAAGATGCCGAAGGAACACCAAATCGATTGTCTGCTCTTCTGGCCGCAACCGCCGGGGACCTACCCAGGGCTCGTCTTGCTGCATGATTGGTGGGGACTGACCGGACAGATGAAAGATCTCGGCGCCCGCCTGGCCTGTGAAGGTTATGCGGTGATCATTCCGAATCTCTACGGCCGGTTGGGTGGCATGGTGACCGCCAATGATGACGTGGCAGCCGCGCTGCTGGAGCGTCAGAACGATGCGCATGTCATGACGGATATCAATTCCTGCTGTGAATATCTCAACACGCTCCACTTCGAGAAGAGGAACATCCATGGCGTCGTGGGCTATGGAATGGGAGGGTCCTATGCGCTCCGTTTCTCCTGCCATCGGAAACGGCTGCGCGCGGCCGTCTCATACTACGGCAAGACGGTCGCTCCCAACGAGCTGATGAAAGACGTGTTTTCGCCGGTGCTGTATCACCAGGCAGGAAAAGACACCTGGGTCACTCAGGATGAGGTCGAACAACTGCGCAGTGCCTCCGCCGACTATGCCAAGCGAGTCGAGATTCATCTCTACCCCGAAGCGTCCCACGCCTTCTGTAATGAGATGAAGCCGCGTGCCTACGATCCCGATAGTTCCGCCCTTGCCTGGGAACGAACCGCGAGCTTCTTGAAGTCTTGCTTCCAAGGAACATGACCCAAGGCACACGGTCCCTCCGCAACAAGATTCGCGCACATACCGTTCCCGCCGACCCATCTTGTCGACGTCGCCTGCACGGCGTACTAAGGTATGCCACGGCGGGTCTCGTAGCTATCAACATGGGAATTTCCATTCTCACATCGTCCCCTCCAGTCCGAGCGGAAGACGGGTCCCCGATGCTTCTCTCGCGGATGATTTCACAAAAAGGGGACCACCTCGCGTCAATCGATTCAGACGGGAGTGCCCAAGCCGTATTCACGGCAACCATCGGCCCTGCTCTCGGTCTCAAGGATGCCGCGGGGGCGGTCGGGGCCAAACGACTCTCAAGCAAGTTGGTCAAGGAGCTGGGCGTAGTTCAATTGTCTCAGTCCGTCTCTGAGCTGATGGCAGCGCTGGCCGTATGGCAGTTCGCTGATTCGATCAGTCATGATGATACGCGTTCCACTTCCAGCACCTCGCTTCCGACAACAAAACAAGATTGGATCAAGAGCCGCAGCAAGGTCGAATCGCTCTCCGACCTGTTCCGTGTCGTCCAGGACAACCAGAGAACAGGAACTTCTCAAGCGACAACGCCACCGAAGAACACGGAACTGCTACTCGCTGCCAACCGTACTGCTCTTGAAGCCAGTCAAAAGGCGACCGCTGCTTGGTGGGACATCTATGGTTGGAGGGAGCGTATCCGTCAGGCGAAAGGCCAGGCTCGACTGTGCGGAACCTGGCAATGGACCATTCATAACCATCAGATCCATGGGGAGCAAAAGGCCACCATTATTTTCCCTCCACCCGGCCAAAAATCGGCTGATGCCGCCGCCCCAGCAGAAATCATCATCCTGGGAGATGCCATATACCTGCGCTGGGAGCAGAACGGCCATATCCAGGAAGACAGCCTACTGTTCATCAAGGACGATGCGAAGATCGAAGGGTCTTTTGAGAACAACACGGGAGGATGGGGACCGATCACCGCCAAACGCACGGCCCCCTGTCAGCCGTAGCAAGCAGTTGCTGGAATATCTTGCAGGATGTTCAGAAAGCCTGTCGTTCTCACCCTCCCGCCCCAGCGCGCCAAAGACGCGCATTTCACCGACCGCGGCCGCAACGAGCGAAAGGCCGAGGAGGTACATACCAAGCTTCGCTTGAACCGCTCGCTTCGATCACATGCGAGCGTATAAGTACCTTGCCTTCGCCTTCAGTACGTTGAGGTCTTGAGCGATGCGAGAACAAAGCTGGGCGGACTTTTTCAACATCCTGCCCCACGGTATGCCCGCCAAGCCAATACCGCCCATCCCAAGATAAACAGCGCTCCTCCAACCGGCGTCACCGCGCCGAGCCAGCGCACTCCCAACAACGACACGCCGTACAGACTACCGGAGAATAACAGCATCCCCGCCAAAAACATCCAGCCAGCTTTGGCCGCACCGGAATCACGGCCGATACGCACCGCAAACCCGCACAAGACCATACCAAAGGCATGATACATCTGATACCGTGTAGCCGTATCGTAGACAGCCAACATTGGCTGATCCAACATGCCTTTGAGCAGATGAGCCCCGAAGGCGCCGGCTGCCACGCCGAGTCCGGCACAGATACACCCCACAAGTACCAACCGTCGAGATGTGGCATCGATATCCATCGCGTCTGGCTCCCCCTGAAGCACCGATTGCGAAACCGTCAGATCATACGCGATTGCAACTGAATACTCCATCCGGCACATCGTGGAACAGGATCCTCAGGATTCACCCTCAAACAAGAAGTCGTGTTCCTCTCTCATCGTGCCGCCTCCCAAAATCAGCCTTTGATTCTTTCTTCCGACTCCTGTATGGTGAATGTCTATTTTCTCGACACCACACCTAAGAGGATCACTATGTGGGACAAAAAACGAGAACTCGAGTCTGAAAATGGAAATTTTACGGTGCTTGGGAAAGATGTCACGTTCAAAGGCATTGTGCACTTTCATAGCACCGTTCAGCTCGACAGCTCCATTGAAGGGGAAATTCACGCCAAGGGCATGTTGGTGATCGGCGAGAATGCGTTCATCCGAGGCTCGATCGTCGCCGAGACCATTGTCTGCAGAGGGAAAATACAAGGGAATGTCACCGCAAGCGGCAAGGTCCAGCTCCTCAAGCCGGCGGTCCTGCTCGGCGATATTTCCTCCCCGTCGTTTTCACTGGAAGAAGGCGCATTCTTTAAAGGTTCGATCGACATGGGCTCCCATCCGGTAGTCGATGAAATCCAACAATCGGCCATGATACTCACCGAGTTTTCGCCGCGGATCAGTCCATCGCGGCCTGTTTTGATCGAAAGTGAGTGAGGGAGCTGACGCTCCCTCGTGCCGATCTTTTTCGGACTGCCTCCCCGCTTGCTTCTCCTCATGAAGGAAGCGGGGTAGGATGAATCGATTCTGTCTCTCGTTCCCCATCCACAACCGATCAGCACCTCATCTGAAACTTCTGATCATCATCGACTTCCGTTCTTCTACTTTGCCATCTCCGTTGGAGTAAGGTATCGGGTATTGCCATCCTGTCAGCCGGCTTAGTAAAGCGAGTCTCACAAGGTAGAGGGCGCTGCTGGAGGTCAGGGGATCTTCATCTGTTAACTCGCACCCACACGTTCCGACAGAGTTATATCACTTTGAACCAGCTCAATACGCTTGCCGGGCATGCCTATCTGACCGCCGGCTATGGTTTAGACATCTAGAATACGGCCTCTCCTCCACTATGCGCTTTCCCAGTACGAAGGGCAGGGAACTGTGGTTATGCTAGATCGTGAACTACATATGCGCCCCACAATCAGCCAGCCGGATGGCTGAGATTGGCTCAGAATCTCTGGTAAGTCACCCTTATGAGCGTACACGCACCATCTGCTATCTCGCTTAAGCGTACCGATCGCGTTTATATAAGAGTATTGTTGTTCAGTGTTATTACAGGGAGCGCACTGATCGGCGTCCCCCTATTCGGCTTTGCCTACGGATATACCTGGCTCGATTGGACCATGTTCGTGGTCCTCTACATCATCACGGGACTGGGCATTACGGTCGGATACCACCGTCTGATCTCCCACCGGAGTTTCAGCTGTCCCGACTGGGTGAAGGCCGTCTTTCTGATCGGGGGAGGATGGGCCCTGCAAAACTCCGCTCTCAAGTGGGGAGCCGATCACATCCGCCATCATGCGGCCTGTGACCAAGATGCCGATCCGTACAATGCACAGCTGGGATTCTGGCACAGTCACTGCGGGTGGCTCTTTGCCGATCAGCGCTATGCCGACGAAAAATATGTCTCGCGCCTCCGACAAGATCCGGTCGTGATGTGGCAACATCGTAACTATACGCCGATCTTTCTCGCCGGGTTGGTACTCCCATTCATAGTGGGCTTTCTCTACACTGGCTGGATCGGCGGCCTTGGTTGCTTTATGCTGGCCGGCCTTGGACGGACCTTTGCCGTGCTGAATTCGACCTTTTGCATCAATTCAGTTTGCCATCTCTGGGGAAGCCAACCGCACAGTCGTGCGAATTCTAGTCGAGATAGCTGGCTGGTCTCGTTGCTGACATTCGGCGAGGGGTATCACAACTACCATCACGCCTATCAAAGCGACTATCGAAACGGCCCTTGCTGGTATAATTTCGATCCTTCAAAATGGCTGATTTTCACGCTCTCATCATTCGGACTTGTCTGGTCACTTCGTACGGCTACTGCTGCCGAGCCAAACGTTTCAGATCTCCCAACCTCTTCATAATAAGAGTCGAAACAAGACGAACTGCGCAAAGGATAGCTACTCCTCGTCTCGGATTGCTGCCTTTACTTTAGCTTTGAGCTCCGGGGTGACCTCCCGTATCCCATGTTGCATGTTCCACCGCATTCTTCAGTACTTCCTCTTCGTGCTTGCATCCGGATGATGGATCAACCTTGGCGCACTCAACAATTTTTCCCATGGTAGCTTCTCCTTAGTAAGCCCCATCAATCCGCCATCTCTCAACCCTCAAGCGAATGGGAAGGCTTCAAGCGTCCCTATCGAACCCCTCAGCAATCGAGGTCAAGGCCTTGGGGCTTCTATGCCTGTTTAGAGGCCGCTGGGCTCCGACGAGGCTGAACGTGCCGGTCTTGAAAATCCCGAAGCGCGAACTCTCGAACCCTGCGAAAACATTCGAAACCCCGCTTCAACACTGGCGATTCGCCTTCTCATCTGATTACCGTCTTCTACCGTCCTTTACCGTCTATTACCGTGGGTTACCGCGATCTATTCCCCCCGAATATCCCCTCGTCTCCCGTCGCTCCAGGATTAGTTTGGAAGGCTATGCTCTCCGCCTTTTTCTTGGTAGTGTGAAGACACACCTCAACCAAGGAGTCGAGATGGCAGAGAAGTGGGCGTCCCTGACCCAAGAAGAAGAAGACATGCATCGCCAGAGCCTGTTTCGAAAGGCGAGAAAGGGCGACGAGAAAGCCAAACAGGAGTTGCAGGATGTTTACGGCGTGCGACTCTGGTCAGAGAAGGAACGGGC
>JBKKBQ010000068.1:0-7976 GCA_046714015.1 Nitrospira sp. | reverse complement strand
TGAACGACTCGGCTTGCTCGATCCTCACATGATCCAGGCCGTCTCTGATGCCTCGTCCTTTCAAATCGCCCAACAGTATTTGACAGCGAATCGCGTCCGCATCGTCGAGGCCGATGATTCTCAGATCACGGCCGCTGTCATCGGTAATTCTGGTCTGTATGAGCAGACCATCCGACTGAAAGACGGCCACCTCGTCTCGAAATGTTCCTGCACGCTTCCCGAAGAGCCGATGTGCCGTCATTGCATTGCGGTACTACTGGAATATCAGCGGTGGGCCCAGCCCCGGCAATCACGGAAACCAAAACCTTCGAAGGAACCGATTGCGACATCTCCGGTCGGTCCTTCGGCGAATGGGAATGGGGCCAGCCCGCAATCGTTCACGTCCGACGTCAAACTGAGCGAGGTCATGGTCTTTTTGGAATGGCTACAACCTGCGACGAAAGCCCTTGAAAGGCAAGAACCGCTTCCCGGTCCTCCCGCACTCGTTCCCGGAGCGGTCTCGACATGGATTCAAACGATTAGAAACCTTGAGGATCGACGCAGGGAAAGTGAAGAGGTCATGACGAGTCTCGAATCTCAGTTGAAAGAGCGTGAGGCGGACCTTGGACATCTCACGCAACAGCTCCAGACCTCTGTGCGAGAGAACAATGCCGCGCAGGCGACGACTCAGAACCTTCAACGCGAAGTGGACTCCTATAAGGAAGTGCTGACCAGAGTCAGCGAGTTGACGGCCGAAGTCGTACGGCATGTCGGGCAGATGCGGGCTGTGACGGGCGATATGCTTCAGAAGGGCTCTCAACTGGATAAGCTTGTCAGCTCGTTTAAGGATGTGGCTGATGCACTCCAATCGACCGTTGCGCTACCTCCTCACCGATAGCACGTTATCCCGCTCCACCCCGATTCTTCCTCTTGCGCCTTCCAGCTGATGTCCAGTAAAATGCGCACCAATTTTATCCTGTGCGGATTTAGAAGGGGGCAGAGATGAAACGTCTACTTTCACGAACAGGCCTGTTGACGGGGACCCTGCTGGTCCAGGCTTTACCGGCAATGGCGAACGCTCCAGAGGGGGGAGGGGCTCCGGACTACAGCGGAATCACCGGTCTGTACTATTCGCTGATCGCCATAGTCCTCGCGTACGGCGTCTACGACACGTTTTTCAAGAAGTCGTAAAGAAGCGCGCCTCATTGACCCGCCTTACGTCGCCTTGTCTTACACATTGCGGGTGCTGATCGAGCAGTCTCGCCTTCAGCTCCGCTTGGGAGCAGCCGAGGGTTGGTGTGCCCGCTCATTCAGCATCGGCCTGATCACTTTGAGTACTTGCTCAACAATGACCTCATAACCTGCCTTGGTTGGGTGAATCCCGTCGGCCTGATTCAACGAGGATGAACCGCCTACCCCTTCGAGGAAAAAGGGGATGAAGGAAAGCCGGTGCTCTTTGGCCAACACCTGGTACATGGCTTCGAAGCTGGCCGTGTAGTCCTGTCCGTAATTCGGCGGCAGCTTCATCCCGGCCAAGACAACTCTCGTACCGGCTTCCTGTAATTGTCGAATGATCTGACGGAGATTACTTTTTGTTTGCTCGACCGGAAGCCCTCGAAGCCCATCGTTCGCCCCCAATTCGAGAATCACCAGCTCAGGCTTGTTGTTCAAGATCCAGGGCACGCGTCGAAGTCCGCCGGCCGTCGTGTCACCGCTCACACCGGCGTTGATCACCCGATACTGGTAGCCGAGACTATCGAGTCGGCGTTGAAGTTGGGCCGGGTAGGATGCATCGGTTTGCACCCCGAGTCCGGCAGTGAGACTGTCACCAAACGCCACGATGCGGGGTCTGTCCGATGCTGAAGCAGAGACTCCTCCCGACGTGAGCAGCCAAAGCAGCGTCAAGAAGGCCGGTATGAGCATGTCATGAAATCGTTTCACCGAAATTTGGAGCAATACCCGATCACAGACTCTGTACAGTATAATATCATTCTTGGTCTTCACTTCTCGAAAGGCAGGCAAGGTTTTTGATGATCACTGTTAAAGATGTTTCGATGGTGTTGGCCGCGGCAAGTCGCTCCGTCACGATTCTTGACCGCATCACCTTTGACATCCCGGCAAAACAGACGGTGGCCATTGTGGGGCCATCAGGAAGTGGGAAGTCGACATTGCTCGGTTTGATGGCCGGCCTGGATCGACCCACCACCGGGTCAATTCAGCTCGATGGAACAGACATCACGACCATGGGTGAGAGCCGGATGGCCCGCTTCCGGCGCGAAAAGGTGGGTTATATCTTTCAATCGTTTCATCTCATCCCGACCCTGACTGCACTCGAGAACGTCGCTGTTCCACTGGAACTCAGCGGAGTGAGTCGCGCCGGTGATCGGGCGGCGGAACTGCTTGCCGCGGTCGGGCTGTCCGACCGTATGGAGCACTATCCGGTTCAATTATCCGGGGGAGAGCAACAACGGGTCGCGGTGGCCCGGGCGTTTGCCTGTCGCCCGCCTATCTTATTCGCGGATGAGCCGACGGGAAACCTCGATAGTTCTACCGGTGCCCACATCATCGAGTTGCTGCTCTCACTCCACCGTGACTATGGTACCACCCTCGTACTCGTGACACACGATGCGGCGCTGGCCTCATCGATGCAGCGTGTCCTGTCGCTCCGCGACGGACACCTGGAGTCTGACAGCGTGCCTACATGTTCGGAGTTCCTCGATGAGTTCTCGACAGCCTCGCCAGGTGCGGAGCGAGTGCCCTCCTCGAATCGGTTATCCTCCGATTCCTTCCCCACATTCGGGTCATGACGTCCTTCGTGTTCAACATGGCATGGCGAGAGACCAGCGCGGCATGGCGACATTTTCTCTATTTCCTGGTCTGTATTGCGATCGGTGTGGGCGCGTTGACGGGGGTTTCTCTGTTCGGAACGCAGGTAGAACAAGCCGTGACCAAAGAAGCGCGCGGCCTGCTCGGAGGCGATCTTGAAATCCGACTCCCTCGTCCGATTAGTCCCACAGGCCAGGAAGTGCTGGACTCGTTGAGTGATCGCGAGATCGCGCTCACCCACGTCAGCGAGCTCGTCGCGATGGCCGCGAGAGCCGGATCTTCCGGGAGTGGACAGCCGACGCAGATCATCGAGCTCAAAGCCGTCGAGCCTCAGTATCCGCTGTATGGCACGCTCCGACTCGAGCCACAGGGCGACTTGGTAGAGCTCCTTCGCCGGCAAACTCGCCGGTGTCCCGACCATGCTTGTTTTGGAGTGGTCGTGCAGGAGTCTCTGCTCATCCGGCTGGGGCTCACGGTGGGAGATCAGCTCAGGATCGGGCAAGGTCTGTTCATCATCACCGGCGTGGTTAAGACCGAACCCGATCGCATGGCCAACGCCTTCAGCCTCGGTCCTCGAGTCCTGATGTCACGCGAAGGACTTCACGCGGCTGAGCTGATCAAGGTGGGTAGCAGGATTCGTGAGCGATATCTATTGAAGATAGCGAACAGCATGACGCCTGACCCGCTGCTCTACGAGTTGAGGGGACGACTTGCGCCGGACTCTGCCCGCGTGTCGAGTTACCGAGACGCACAACCGCAACTGAAGCAGTCATTGGACCAGCTGACCCGTTATTTGGGCTTGATCGGATTGACGGCCCTGTTTGTAGGAGGCCTGGGGGTCGCGACGTCGATCCATGCCTTTGTGCGAGAGAAGTTGAACACGATCGCCATCTTGAAAACACTCGGAGCAGATTCTCCCACGATTATCAGGACCTATGGGTTACAGGCCATGATCCTTGGGCTGGTCGGAAGCGTAGTCGGACTAATGATCGGTATGCTCCTCCAGCAAGGACTTCCGTGGATGATTGCAGCCCTGATGGCATCGGATCTTCCTGACCAACTGGGATTTGCGCTGAATGGGATGAACCTGACGCTCGCGCCTCTTGCGAAGGGGTTGGCGTTGGGCATGCTCTCCACCCTGCTCTTTGCACTGTGGCCGCTGTTGACGATCCGTGATATCAAACCGGCTCGGATCTTCCGCCGTGAGATTGCTCCACTGACCCCAACGGGAACCCCATCAACGGTATTCTGGTTAGCGACTTGGCAAGAGATTGATAGGGTAAAGATCCTCGTAGGGGTCGCGGTCGGCTTGGGATTGGCGCTCTTGTCAGTGTGGCAAGCCGGGTCCTGGAAAGTTGGACTGCTCTTCATCCTGGCCTTTGCGGCAGCGGTCCTGCTGTTGGGGGCGTCGGCACGTGGAGTGCTCATGGCCCTGAAGAAAGCTCCACGCCCTGAGCCTCTCGTCCTTCGCCAAGCGCTGGGCAATGTCGTACGCCCAGGTAGCCAGGCGGTGAGCATCACGATTGCGATCGGCATCGCTGTCATGGTTGTAACGACGGTGTCGCTCGTCGAGCGCTCGCTCCTCACACAACTAGGGGACAATCGACCGACCGACGCCCCCACGTTTTTCTTTATCGATATCCAGCCTGATCAGGCAGACGGGATGGTGGCTCTCCTGCGCCAACGGTCCAGTGATCCAAACCCTCAGTTGACACCGCTGGTGCGATCGCGGTTATCAGCCGTCAAGGACGAACCCGTGAAGGTCGAAGCGACGTCTGAGGAGGAAGAGCAGAAAGAGAAAGCAGCCCAGAAGGAAGAACGGCGGAAGAAGTGGTACCTGACCCGCGAATACGTGCTGACGTTCCTCCAGGACCTTCCCAAAAACAACACGATCGTTCAGGGCGAGTGGTGGAAACCGGGACAAGTCTTTACCAAGCCGCTGATCTCGATCGAGGAGGATGCGGCGAAGCAACTTGGTCTCACCGTCGGAGACACGCTTGAGCTCGACATACAAGGGACACCCATCACTGGAGAGATCAGCAGCATTCGACAAGTGGAGTGGGGGAACTTTTCCACGAACTTCTACATGATCTTTTCACCGGGCGCCCTCGATGGAGCCCCACACACCTATGTGGCCACCGTTCGTGTCGCCCCGTCCGAAGAGGTGGCGTTACAGCAAGCGGTCGTCGCATCCTTTCCCAATGTGACGGCCATTAATATGGGCGACGTCCTCGAAAGTTTTGCGCGAGTCCTTGATCGGCTGTCCCTCGCCATCCGTGCCGTGGCCTTGTTCTGTGTCCTGTCCGGAGGTCTGGTGATGGCTGCGGCCTTGGCTGCGACGCACTATCGCCGGTTGTACGAATCAGTCATTCTGAAAGCCCTGGGAGCCACACGCGGCGTGATTGTGCGCTCGTTTGCAGCCGAGTATGCGTTGTTGGGGGCATTGGGCGGGTTGCTCGGGTGTGCGTTGGCCAGCGCACTGTCCTGGGCTGTGCTATCGACAGTGTTTGACCTTTCTTGGAGTTTTCAACCGACAGTGTTGGCCATAGGATTTACCGCGACGATCACCCTCACCATGCTCGTCGGCTTTCTCAGTACTTACCGACTTCTCGGCCAGCCGCCGTTGGCGGTGCTTCGTCACGAGTAATGAGGCAATCCTCAAAGGGTCACCTATTTCCCTGAGTCAGCCCTTGGGATATGCCTGATAGACTGTCGTATACCCACTATCGATCACATCAATGCATGAGCGAAGAATGCAGAGTGAGCTAGTGAAGGCTGAGCGGTTTTGGCGATGGCAGCGGTAGTGGCGGTGCCCTACTAGCCTGATGGCAAGCGTTCAGACAACCAGACATCTACGATTCGTCGAATGCGCCGCTCATCACCTCGACGGAGTCGAGTAAACCTCAAACCAATCGCACCATCGGCTATGGAACGCACAACGGCCTCCTCAATCGTAATCGGGAAGGAATCGTCGGAATACTGGAATTCCAGTTCCAGTCGCGAGCCAATCCTAATTGGAGCGGTGGAACGAATTCGGCATCCACGAATCGACAAATTATCAATCACGCCCTCATGCCCCACTCCGGAAGGGGTTGGGGACCGGTGAGATTTAAACCAGACCGGGAATGAGACTTCGACACGCTCGAAGCTGCGCCGAGGATTGGGCGTACGGCGGCCGAGGAATGTCCGAAAGCGATCGGCGCAGAGCTGACACCGAAACGGATAAATCGTCAAACCGCTCAGCAGAACATCAGAAAGAGATTTTCTGGCCGCGGGGCGGACCTTGCTCGCCCCGCAAGTCGGACAGTGGAGCTCAGACATCGGACTTTCAAAATATAGTGTTTGTTGATTGTATCGAGATGTGAGAACCGCTACAACCAAGTGAATATGCGTATGTGATTAATACGTATGTACATAGAGCGGATCCAGGATCTTTCTTATGAGTTCTACCCTTGGTTTGAGGGTCTACGGTCGTATGCTGCGCGGTCATGAGATCGAATTGCGGCGAGACCGACGGTGAGGGAGGAAGCGGGAGAACGATAGCGATATGGAAAACCGACAAGAGTGGCATTGACCGGCTCCGTAGCTGTGAGTCCGGTTTTAGGTGTAGGTCAACATACCGAGCATGGTCATACCTTTCTTATGTGTCACCGTCGTGAGCTCTGACGCGTCCGTTTCTGCTCACTGTCGGGAATTCATACAGCTACGTACGTGCGCAACGCCTGGCCGTCTCGTTCACGGAACGAGACAGCAACACGGAGCTGTTCCAAATACTGCTCTAGCGTTTTCCCGCCCAGATCGATCTTGCGCGAGGCGAAGAACCCGCGTACGTCCCGTTCCAGTTCCGGGGTGGCAAGCCCGACGATCCCTCCGCACATCCGCCTGAGGCCTTGTTTCGGGAACAGTCGGTCCATGTGATCCCAGTTGGTCTTGACAAATTCCCAAGCGAGTTCACGGCCATACACACTCGTCATCGTCGCGGCGCCGACGAACGGAGCATCTTGAGTGCGGATTTCACCGTTGATCGTCCGGGCCAGCGTCCGCTTGAGTAATTCCTTGGGCCGAAAGGCGGCCAAGGAAAAGAGGTACCGACGCTCCTCTTGCGGAGTGGAGGCGTTTCGATAACGGTCCAAGAATTCGTCGTAGCGGGCCTCATTACCGGTATGCGCCAAAATGGCGACGAGGGCGGGCACGATATTCGGATCAACGGCAGTCGGGTCCTTTCGGTATCGATGATAACACTCCGCTGCCTCTTGCTGCGTCGCAGCATCATTGCCGAGCCGCCCGAGGGCACCCAGCAAGTCCCCGCGCAATTGCCGAACGAGATCCGATTCTCCAGGCCTCGCATCCCATCCCAACTCGTCTATCGCCGGCTTTACGCAGCCGCATACAAAGGCTTCGAGAGCTCCCCGATCGTCCGAGGAGATAATCCTGTTCAAGAAGGAGAATGAGTCCAGCAACACCGCCCAGACGTTCTTGTCCCGCTCGCTCTTGAAATGGGCGGTGAGTCGGAGGTACTCCGGAAGTGCCGTGAGCCCGGCCACTGTGGTGGCCCACGCGTCACTGACAAGGGTGAACCGTTCTATGGCTGCCAGACGATCAAGACCCTGATCGAGTAGTTGCTCTAGGAGCGGAGCCCGATGGCGGACACGATAAAATCCATGCCCTCCTTCGTTGACAAAGACGGAGTTGACTCCAGCCGGTAGTCCGATACTCGTCTCCCGATCTGTCAACAATAGCCGGCGATGTTCCATACGATCCCCAATGACCAGTCGAATCTGGACAGGGATCTGCCATAACTGTTCAGGTCCCGGCTCTTGCTTGAGATACGTGAACCGGTACTGTGACAGGAGCAATTCTTGACCACGTACTTCTGCCGTCACCAGGGGAAAACCTGGTTGAAAGATCCAGCCGTTCATCAGCTCAGGCACCGGTTGGCCGGCAACCGTACCAAGGGCCGTCCACAGATCCTTCGTATCGGCGTTGTCATAGGCATGGGTGCGAAGGTACTGTCGCACACCGTCCCGGAAGACCGTGGGGCCGATATGTTGCTCCAGCATCCGCAGGACCGACGCCCCTTTTTCATAGGTGAGGATATCGAACATCGCATCGGCATCTTTGGGGGCGTGAACCGGATATTCGATCGGTCTGGTGCTCACCAATCCATCGAC
>JBKKBQ010000067.1:0-4914 GCA_046714015.1 Nitrospira sp. | reverse complement strand
CGTTTCCCGAAGTGTCTCTATCATTACCGCTCCTGAGTGTTGGGCATGACAAGGTGGGTTCCATTACCGGCTCATGGGGGGGATTTGTGGCGCAACTCAGGGTCGGGTACAAGGCCGACGGAAAGGGGCCTGAGATTCTAGGCGATTCCAATTTAATGCCGGTATCTGTTCACTCTTTTCATACGGCTGTCGCAGTTGCCACGAGCGCAGTGGGATATGACCTCCGATACCTGACGGTGCGCATCCTGGTTCCGACGCGATTGGATGGACCCAGTGCGGGAGGGATTTTCGCCGTGGGCATTGCTGCGGCACTGCTCGGCGATTCGATTCGCCAAGATGTCTGTATGTCGGGGACGATCGAGCCGGATGGTGAGATCGAAGCTGTGGGGCGACTCGTGGACAAGATGAACGCCTGTCGGGATCTCAGAAAGACCACGATGATCGTGCCCGATGCATTGGACAACAGCCATCTCAATTTCACCGGAGCCGAGCGATCCATCCAGGTGATTGAGGTTCATACACTTGCGGAAGCTTACAGTGCGGCGACCGGTCAAGCCTTGCGCCAAGTTCCATAGCGCTAAAGAGACCCAGGAAGGATGCAGAATCATATTTCACACACAGGAGGCACTGCGATGATGCTGACGATGAGATCGATAGGATTGACGATGTTGACTCTTGTGTCGTTCACCCCTGTCACCTGGGCGGCTGAACCGGTGAAAATCAATTCACTCCAGACCTATCCCGAGGCGTACAAGATGAAAGTCGTCCAGGTTGAAGGCACAGTCGGCGGGTACCACATGGATCATTTCATCGGAAACAACACGAAGCTGGAGAAGTGTATTCAAAATTTTATGGTGGATGACGGCACCGGGACAATTCAGGCCAGCTATGCAGCGCTTTGCAACATGGGCCCCGTCATGCTCCAAGACGGTGATCAAGTCACCATCGAGGGGCATTATTTGGGAACGTTGGACGTCCGGTCAGTGAGGAAACACTGAACCAACTATTTGGTGTAAGGATGTGTAAAGGTAGACGAGATTCTGCTACTTCTTCCGAAATCCAAAAAATACTCCGGCACCGGCGGCGCCGGCTGAAGGCAGGTATCCCGTCAGTACTTGCTTGAACCCCTCGGCTCTACCTCGGGCCCAATCGAGGATATGATTCACATCTGCTTGGATCAAGCTCCAATCCAGATGAATCCAGCCGGTGGTTTTGAGGATGGCGATGAGCGCCAACAATGAAGCAGCGACCAACAGTGCGAGCTTCACGGTTTTCCGGACTGCCCAACCGAGCAAGAACCCTCCGAGGAAGCTAGCTCCTCCATTGGCAAGAGCCGGCGACATCATGTCGGTGAGCCAGGCGCCGATCCCGGCGGCGGTCGTCGCGCTGGCGGCGAGAAACGATTTGGCAGCCCAGGGAGGGTCGGTTGCAAGGGTCCCCACCGTCTTTGCTAAAAAACCACTCTGAGTTTGAGCAGGGACGTTACTCATAGTCGTTTCGTGTCGAACGTGTTGCAGACTGAAGGGTCACCGGACTCGAAGCCACGCTTGAGCCAGGTCATCCGCTGTTCAGAGGAACCGTGGGTCCAGCTTTCTGGCTGGACATGGCCACGCGACATCTTCTGCAGTTGATCGTCCCCGATGGCCGCTGCTGCACGGAGCCCTTCTTCGAAATCACCCGGCTCAATCAAGTTGCGTTCGCGTTTGGCGTGGTGTCCCCAGACCCCGGCGTAGCAATCGGCCTGGAGTTCCATTCGGACCGAGAGCGCGTTCCTTTCCACTTCAGACACCTGTCGTTGGAGGTGATGTACCTTTTCCGCGACGCCGAGGAGATTTTGCACGTGATGGCCGACTTCGTGGGCGATCACATAGGCCTGCGCAAAGTCACCCGTTGCTCCGAGTCTATGCGCCATCTCGTTGAAGAAGGCAAGGTCCAAATAGACGCGGTGATCGTTGGGGCAATAGAACGGACCCACAGCCGATGATGTCGTGCCGCATGCCGACTGCACGGCTCCGGTGAAGAGGACCATACGTGGATCTTCGTACCGGGGGCCGAGGAGGTTGCGCCAGGTGGTTTCAGTATCTGCGAGGACGACGGAGGCAAACTTGCCGAGTTGATCGCTGGGTGCACCGACCGAGCCGGATTCTGGTGGTACGGACACTTCAGTCATGCTCTGGACACCGGTGAGGAGATTGAGGATGGTCAGAGGATTGACACCTGTGAAGTAACCGACGGCGAGTGCCAACACAATAGTGCCGATGCCGAGGCCGCCTCTCCCAATGCGGGCTGGGCCCATGCCGCGACGATCTTCGATGTTGACGCTTTCACGTTGGTCGTCGATACGCATAAGCTCTCCCTCAGGCCATCCGATCAGTCCGATTCCTTCTCCATCGACTGAATGAATTTGTCGGCTTCGGCGATGGAACGGTTCATGTCTTTGACCAGTTGATCGACCTGCGCGTCCATTTTCACGAGTTCGCCTTTGATGGCGGCGAGCGCGCGGGCATTCAAATTGTGTTTCAGGTAGAGGACTTGGTCTCGCAGTGGTTTCAGGACCGGTTCAATACGTTGTTCTGCCCGTTTCATGGCCGCGAGCATCTCACGGTAGCGGCCCTTGGTCTGGGTGAGTTTGGCCTGACTCTTCCGGCGAAGGTCGGCGCTCGAGTATTGGCCAAGTTCCGTTTCCCACTCGGAGAAGAGCGCATCGGCCACACTTTCGACCTCGGTGATCTTTTTCCGAACGGTTTTCGCACTGTCTTCACTGTTCTCGAGCTCGCCGTTCAACTTCTTATAAGTGGCTTCCAGATCTCCGCCTTCATAGGAAACCACTTGTCCGAATTGCTCCAGCGTGCTCTGTATTTCTTTCTTCGCGTCTTCCTGTGCGTCCCGCGCGGATTTGACGCGGCTGCTCAAGATGTCGCGTTTGGCATAGCCTATCTTCTCCATGGTGGCCATGTAGGCCTTGTCGCAGGCAGAAAGCCCGAACGGTATGAATAGGAGCATGACGGCAAGAACCAGCTTCAACATGAGTACCTTTCTACCGGTCTACCGGGATGTGGGCTCGATGAGCCGGCGACGCTGAGCAATCACCTTAGGGACTCTGCATCATAACTGAAGAAAGCATAGTGGGAAAGACCCTAGGTCGACGCTCTACCAGCATGCTATGTAGAAACGGCACGCTCATCACGTTATAGTGTGAACATGCGTCTCATGTCTTTCAACTCATGGTGGTGGGGGGTGTGGGTGCTGGTTACAGCCTGTTCCTCACAGCCAGTGATTCCTGAAGCCCTGGAGCCCCTGGTCGACCGCGCGGTCACGTTTCGTGAAGTGGCGGACGCCCCTGATTCATATCAGGGCAAGATCGTGGTATTCGGTGGCGAGGTGCTGAAGGCGAAACGACTGAAGGATGGGACACAGATCGAGCTTCTCCAGTTGCCGCTCGATAAGGGCGAGAGGCCGATTCCCGACCGTCAACAATCGCAGGGGCGATTCCTAGCGATCCAGCAAGAGTTTCTCGACCCTGCGACCGTTGTCCAGGGAGCAAAAATGACGATCGTCGGAGAACTGACGAAGGCCAAGGTCGAACACCTCGACGACGTCGAGTATCGGTACCCTGTGGTGATCGTAAAGCATCTGCACACTTGGCCGGCGCGATCAGACAGCTATGCTCGACCGCTGCCAGGCTTTTCGATCGGAATATTCGGAGGGAGTGGTGGCAGAATTGGCGGCGGCGGTGGGCTCGGTATCGGATTCTGATTCATCAAGAGACATAGGTTACCAGCCTAAACCGTTTCATCCCAACGCGCATTATTCGCGGACGCTTCTGCTCTAATCGCAGATTCGCCGCTACGACAAGCCTGGCCGCGAGCTTCGCGCGGCCAGCAGGCGGGCTGGCCGTTCAGTCGATCGAACCACTGTTTCAAGTATGCCTCCCTTCCTCACGGCTCCGCGCGCCTATCTCGCTTGGCGACTGCGCGATTTCGCGACGAACCGTCGTGAATAATGTATGCTAAAACTATCTTTTTTACGCCCCTGGAACCATCCTGCTATACCGTTGATTGATCGAAGCAAACTACGCTCGCGTGGATAGCGTTAGTTTCAGACGTTCGAGGTGCAGTTGACGCAAAGTCCACTTGCGTGTATGGAGTGGAGCGTGATATGCAAGCATATGTTGAAATTGGTAGGGTCAATCACGTCGTGAAGGAGATTGGCACATGAAACAGAAACGGCAGATCACGAAACGGAAGGAGAGGGTCACGCTGTCTCTCTCTGCCGATATGGTCGAACGGTTGCGAACGGTCGTCTACTGGAGCCCTAAGTTGACGCTCACCGGTATCGTTGAAACCGCGATACAATCTGCGCTCATTAAGTTGGAAAAAGGGAAGCGGTTCAAGAAGAGAAAGGGAAAGCTGCCGGTCGGCCGGCCGCGCAAAGACCAATCGTCCTGATGCTCACTTGAGCCATAGACAGTATGCGGTTCAAGCTGTCACAGCGATCGTGTGAATCAGTAAATGGATAGGAGATTCTTGCCGTAACGAGACACTCGACTGTTGATTCCACGGGGGTGAGTATGAAGAACCTATGTTTGACAGTCGTTTGTTTTGTGATGCTGACAAGTTTGACAGGTTGCTCGTCAGTCGGAGGCGGCATACTGGGCGGAGTTCTTGGCGCCGGTGCCGCGGGCGGCGGCTACGAATACAATCTGAAGCGTCAAAAGGATCGAGTAGAGGAAGACTTTAAAGCCGGGAAGATCGATCAAAAAGAATATGAGATCCGTAAGGACCAGATTACTCGGGACTCGTTCTTACAATAATAGAACGAACTGCCGGATTATCGCCTTTGTCTCGGAGATGAGGCAAGTCAGCTGTGTAAGGAGATAGGTCAGATAAAGGACCAAACTTCTCACTTGACCGC
>JBKKBQ010000066.1:0-10019 GCA_046714015.1 Nitrospira sp. | reverse complement strand
ACATTCTCGATGAGATTCTTCCGCAAATCGATGCTCGGCAGCGGGCAATGCTGCATCTTGACGAAGCCGTGATGGACGCGCGCGCACCATTAGCAAAAGAAGATGCGTTGGTGTATGACGCCCTGTCCTATGAGGCGCGATCCGTCGATGCCGTCATCGAGAGCACGGGACTTAGCGCCGCGCAAGTATCGGCGACATTGCTGTCGTTAGAATTGAACGGGCGGATCCGCCAACTCCCAGGTCAACAATACATTCGCCTCTAGCAGGAAGCTGGAGAATTCCGCCCGCATTGGACTGAGTGTGTGAGCATCCGTGGGTGAGCTGATTGTTGCCGACTGCCATTCTAGTTGCACGAAACTGCGATATTTGGTACGGATGATAGAATTCTTGAGAGGCAGACGGAGTTGTCATGGCAAAAAATTTGATTATTGTTGAGTCGCCGACGAAGGCGAAGACGATTACGAAATATCTGGGACGCGGCTATACCGTCATGGCCTCGGTGGGGCATATCAAAGATCTTCCAACCAGCAAGTTGGGCGTCGATCTCGAGCACGATTTCGAACCGCAGTACGTCACCATCAAAGGCAAGTCGAAGGTGTTGGCCGAGATCAAGAAGAAGGCCGAGGAAGCCGACAAGGTTTTTCTGGCGCCGGACCCTGATCGTGAAGGGGAGGCGATTGCCTGGCACCTTGAGCAAGAGCTGCTCGGAAAATCGAAGAAAAAAAAGAAAGACGGAAAAATCTTCCGCGTCCTCTTCAACGAAATCACGGAATCAGCCATCAAGCGCGCGCTTCAGTCGCCGGGCGAGATCGATATGAAGCTGGTGAATGCCCAGCAGGCCCGCCGCGTGTTGGATCGCATTGTCGGGTATCAAGGCAGTCAGTTACTCTGGAATAAGGTCCGGCGCGGGCTCAGCATGGGGCGAGTGCAATCGGTCGCCATGCGGCTGATTTGCGAGCGTGAAGCAGAGCGGGACGCGTTCCGAACCGAGGAGTATTGGTCGATCACCGCGCTGTTGGCTGGCACCAGTCCGCCGGCGTTCGAGGCAAAGCTCCACAACATCAACGGGGAAGAAGCCTCGATTGACAACGCTGAGCAAGCCGGCCGCATCGTCGGTGAGATTCAAGGCAAGGCGTTCGTCGTTCAATCGATCGAGCGCCGAGAAAAGAAACGGAACCCCGTCGCGCCGTTCATTACAAGCCGGTTGCAGCAGGAAGCCTCGCGCAAGCTGCACTTCTCGCCGAAGAAAACGATGACGCTGGCGCAGCAGTTGTATGAAGGGATCGAAATCGGCGCCGAGGGTGCGACCGGTCTCATCACCTATATGAGAACCGACTCGCCGCGCATTTCCAACGAGGCCATGACCGACGCGCGCGAGGTGATCCAGTCGCGTTTCGGGGCGGACTATCTGCCGGCCGTGCCGAATGTCTATAAGACCTCGAAGGCGGCGCAGGAAGCGCACGAAGCGATCAGGCCGACCTCAGCGGGACGCGACCCCGAATCCATCAGGCAATACGTGGATCACGATCAGTACAATCTCTACAAGTTGATCTGGAATCGGTTCATCGCGTCGCAGATGGTGCCGGCCATTTTGGATGTCACTCGCATTGATTCGACGCCGGTGGGTACGAAGGAGAAGTATGGCTTCCGCTCTACCGGAACGGTTGTGAAGTTCCCGGGGCACACGATCGTCTACATGGAGGGGGTCGACAAGGAAGCGCTGTCGCAAAAGCCGAAAGCCGACCAGGAAACGGACGACGATGAACGTCAGCTTCCGGCCCTGTCAGAAGGGGAGCGGTTGCGACTGGTCGAGCAGGAGGGGCAGACGGTACCCGGCATGTTCTCAAAGCAACATTTCACGCAACCGCCGCCCCGGTATAACGAGGCGCTCTTGATCAAGGAGCTGGAGGAAAAAGGCATCGGGCGGCCCTCGACCTACGCCGCCATCATCTCCACAATCCAGGATCGCAAGTACGTGGAAAAGACCGAAGGGCGGCTTGTGCCGACAGAGACGGGGAAAACCGTCAACGAATTCTTGATGAAGGGCTTCCCCGAACTCATCAATGTCGATTTCACGTCTCAGCTTGAGGAACAGCTGGATGAGGTCGAAGAGGGGAATAAGCAGTGGGTTGCGGCGGTTCGGGATTTTTATACGCCGTTCACGCGGGAACTGGAACGAGCGAAGACCATTCCTGGGCCCAAAGATACGGTGGAGCCGCCGACCAACATTCCTTGCGAAAAGTGCGGCCGAATGTTGGAAATCAAGTGGGGCCGGAACGGGAAGTTCCTCGCCTGTCCGGCGTACAAAGACGATCCACCGTGCAAGAACACGCAGAATTTCGAAAAGCTGCCGGACGGCACTATCAAAATCGTCCCCAAGCAGGAACTGACCACCGATCAGGTGTGCGACAAATGCGGAAGCCCGATGGTGGTGAAGACCGGGCGTTTCGGCAAGTTCATCGCCTGTTCCGCCTATCCACAGTGCAAGACGACGAAGCCGCTGGCACTCGGTGTCAAATGTCCTCAGCCAGACTGTGGCGGCGACCTCGTGCAGAAACGGACCAAGAAGGGGCGTTCATTCTTTGCTTGCAGCAATTATCCCAAGTGTGAGTATGCGCTCTGGGATCGGCCGGTTCCCAAAATCTGTCCCACGTGCCAGGCACCCTTCCTGATCGAAAAAGTCAGTAAGCAGGACGGCCGAAGCGTCCAATGCCGCAATCAAGATTGCGGTTACCGCGAAGCGGGGTGACGTTCACGGCGCGTTCCGCTCGCATCCTCACCGCCGATTGAGCACTCGTCCTCATTTGCCTGACCCCTGTCCCTCATAACGTCACGCTTCTTCCCGTTTACATGTGTATACTCCTCCATGCCGTGCCGCTTCCTTGAACCATTAACTACGTCAGTGCCCATGTCTGTCTCATGAAGTACATGAGCCGGGTGTGTGCCATGATGCTGCTTTGTGGAAGCGTGGTGTGGCTGTCGTCAGTTGCGGCGGAAGAACCATCCTCTCCTTGGATTGGGAAACAGACTGTCGGCGTGGCGGTTGGTGGAATGTTGCCGGTGAGACTATTGGATGCCCAGGCGTCCAAGTTAAATGGGGTGGCTGTACATCCTTCGTGGCACATCACATTGACTGATCCGATCGGCGAGGGGTGGTGGAGTGGCTCGGTCGCCCTGGGAGTTGAAGCGGCGTTCTTGGGGATCACGGAACCGGCCAGTGCTTATGGCGTGGGAATCACACCAAAACTGATCTATACGTTTACCTCGTTCGGCTCGCTGAAGCCCTACCTCGATGGCGGCGGCGGCCCGCTCTGGACGAATTTTGACGGCCGCCTTCCCGAGCAGGGATCGGATTTCAATTTTCTTGTATGGGGCGGCGCGGGTGCGACGTATGATCTGACCGCACGATGGGCGCTGAACGCCGGAGTCCGCTTCAGCCACATCTCCAATGCCGCCACCGATAGCCCGAACGGTGGGCTCAATTACCTGTTGCCGTATGTCGGAGTCTCCGCGAAGATTTTCTAGGAGGTTAAGACTTGGGATTTGCGTCGCGCTTAATTCAGGCATGCATGAAGGAGCAGAATACTCATTCTCCATCCACGAGCGACGGATTGTCTTGCATCGACATTGATTAAAAGCCTCTAACTGGACGAAAACCCCTTGTTGATCAGGATATTTGTCCGAACCCTACTAGGGGCGTTCCGAGTCTTGCCTTCTCATCAAAGCGTCTTATGATGACCATAGACAAGGGCTATGCAGATGAGCACTCTACCCAGGACCGAAGACGTGCAAGACAACGGCGAACGTAATAGTCGAGGTTGGCATCTAATCCGCACCAGGGACTTTGGGCTACTCTGGTGGGGACAGATGACTTCTCAAATAGGAGAAGGTCTCAATAAAGTCGCTCTCCTCTGGTTCGTGTATACCCTCACCGGCTCCGCCCTGAAAATGACTATCGTGGGACTGCTTCAGACCATGCCTCCTTTGCTGTTCGGCCCCATGATCGGCGTCTTTCTTGATCGCCTGCCGAAGAAGACTGTGATGGTGTGGGTGGACTTGATTCGTACGGCGATGACCTTTCTGATTCCGGCTTTGTTTGCCCTCGACCTTCTCTCCCTTGAAGGCTTGTATGCCTTGATCTTCTTGACATCGATCGTCTCGACTATCTTTGGACCGGCCCTGGTGTCGGCGGTCCCACGCTTGGTCTCTCCGTCCGAATTGGTGACGGCCAATGCCTTGATCCAGGGCACGAATAACATTGGGTTACTGCTGGGACCGGCTATCAGCGGCCTGCTCATCGCGATGATCGGCGCCGAGAATGTCCTGTATGTGAATTCGGCCACCTTCCTCGTATCGGCCTGTTGTCTCATCCCCATGCGGTTACATGAAACGCTCGAGATCCGCAAAGAAGCCGGCAACAGTTCCGTCTCCATCCTTGATGATCTGAAAGTAGGATTTCGATTCGTCTTTGGCACACAATCGAAGGTTTTTGTTCTGGTCATTATCTCGGCCCTGTACAACCTGGGTGCAAGCGCCTTTGTGTTCATTCTGCCGGTGTATGCGAAAGAGTTTCTCCAGGTCGGTCCGGTTCAACTGGGCTGGCTCTGGTCCGGCCTCGGGGCCGGCATGTTGGCGGTATCCACCTGGCTCGCCTGGAAGCATCAGGGAGACCTGCATAGTCGCTTACGTCTCATTGTCCGTGGAATGGCGGTGGGAGGAGTGGCGGTCTGCAGTCTCAGTCTGCTCGAAACGCCGCTGGTGGCCGCTGCGGTGGTCATGGTTGTCGGCGGCAGCACGGCGATCATGAATCCCGTCGTGTGGGCATTGCTGCAGGAGGCGACCCCGGAACACTTACTGGGGCGTGTACTCACGACGTTCAGCACGGGATCGATGGCCGCCGCCATGGCGGGCATGACCGGCTTTGGGTGGATCGCGGACGCCGTCGGCCCGGCGGAAAGCCTGATCGGACTTGGTCTGGTGCTGTTACTGACGGCAGCCGTCGCGATCCGGTTCATGCGCCAAACGGTCATGACCGAACGGGCGGCAGCTTAGCGCGCATTATTCGCGACGAACTGTCGTGAATAATGCGCGCTGACCTCGCGTCAGGTCGCCCGCACCCAATCATTCTGCTGCCAACTTTCTTGTCGGCCCCATCCCGATATAACCTGCTGTAAGCGGAGGTCACGTATGCAGGATAGAACCGGCAGACGCATCTTGTCAGGCCGGTCCTTACGATGGATCAGGAAGAGGAACGGTCTCGTATGACGGAACTTCCGATCCTCCGTCGAAGACAATGGCTCCTGACGCGCGATTTCGCGCTGGTGTGGTGGAGCCAGGTGCTCTCGCAAGTGGCCGACGGTGTGAGCAAGCTGGCTCTCTTGTGGTTTGTTTATTCCATCACCGGTTCGGCACTAGAGACCACGGTCATCGGTCTCCTGCAAACATTGCCTCCGATTGTCCTCGGACCCGTGATCGGCGTGGTGGTCGATCGCTTGCCGAAGAAAGCCATCTTGATCGGCAGCGACCTGGCCAGGGCGCTATTGATCGGCTTGATCCCCTGCTGGGTCTCTATTGAATCGTTTACCGTCCAATCGCTCTACGTGCTGACGTTCCTCAACGGGATTGCAACCGCCATGTTCATCCCGACATTGTCCTCCTCCGTGCCGCTCATGGTGAAGAAAGAACAGTTAACCGCCGCCAATGCCCTCCTTCAAGGCACCACGAGCTTGGGCATCATCATCGGCCCGGTCGTCAGCGGATTAGGGATCGCCTTTTCCGGCTCACAGGACGTGCTCTGTATCAATGCGGTGACTTATGTGGCGTCCGCGGCATTCTTGTTTCCCCTCCGTCTATCGGCCGGGATGATGACGGCTCCACCGGAGAGCCGCCGGACAACGGCGATCGAGGATCTGTTCGACGGGATTCGCTATACGTTGATCTCTCGGCGAGCCATCCTCCTGCTCATTATGTTGGCCTCGCTCTACACGTTCGCCAGCGGCGCCTTCACCACACTGTTTCCTGTGTTCGGAAAGAAGCTCCTCTCGCTCGGGCCGGTAGAGGTGGGATACCTCTGGTCCTGGCTTGGCGTGGGCCTACTCCTCATCTCCCTCTGTCTCGTACGGCTCACGAAATGGGACCTTCGGCGACGCGTAGCGGTCATCACGTGGTCGAGTGCCGTCGGCGGGTTGGCGTTGTGCGGGCTGGTTTGGGCCTCGAACATCACAGTGGCGACTCTGCTCGTCATGGTGATCGGCATGGGATTAGGGGCCTGGACACCGATCGCGTGGGGGATCATTCAGGAAATCTCGCCCGCCCATATGCTGGGGCGGGTCATGGCGCTCTATACGGCTATTGCCACGGCCACATCAATGGCCGGCATGGCCTTCTTCGGGTGGCTCATCGATGTATCCAGCGAGTCCGCAAGTCTGGTCGGCATCGGCGCAGTCCTGCTCGCTCTCGCCACGTCCAGCCTGTGGTTCCGGGGACGCGTCGCGGGAGAGCACCCTTCGGTCGTATAGAGAGTCTCTTCCTCCAGCCCATTCTCTACTCTGGTAGGATGCGACGGTGATAAACCATCCGCCTGCCTCGACTGCGCCACGCCCAGCTGCCGTGCTGTTCATCCTCGTCACCGTCCTGCTCGACATGTTGTCGTTCGGTATCATCATTCCGGTGCTGCCGAAACTCGTCGAGGAATTTCTCTCCGGCGATACGGCGCAGGCGGCGGTGTTCTACGGTCTGATGGGGACGGCCTGGGCGTTCATGCAGTTCTTCTGCTCGCCGATCCAGGGTGCCCTGTCCGATCGGTTCGGCCGGCGGCCGGTCGTCTTACTGTCCAATCTTGGCTTAGGCCTCGACTACATCGTGATGGCGCTGGCGCCGAACGTGGCCTGGCTCGTCGCGGGCCGCGTCATCTCTGGCATGGCCTCTTCCAGCTTCAGTACCGCGGGCGCCTACATTGCCGATGTCACGCCGCCGGAGCAGCGTGCGGCGGCATTCGGCAAGATCGGCATGGTCTTTGGCCTCGGCTTTATCTTCGGACCCGCCTTGGGCGGCTGGCTCGGCGCGATCGATCCTCGCCTGCCGTTCTGGGGCGCAGCGGCACTCAGTCTCCTCAACGCTTGTTATGGGTTCTTCGTGCTTCCAGAATCCTTGCCGTCTGACAAACGGATGCCCTTCGCCTGGGCGCGCGCCAACCCGGTCGGCTCGCTCGTACTCCTGCGCTCGCACCATGAACTCTTCGGCCTTGCGACCGTCGCGTTCTTCGGGTATCTCGCCCATGCGGTGCTGCCGAGTGTGTCGGTCCTGTACATGGGTTATCGCTATGGGTGGGGACCGGCCAGCGTTGGGCTGATGATGGCGGGTGTAGGCCTGGCCGCGATGATCGTGCAGGGCGGACTGATCGGTCCGATCACCAACCGGTTCGGCGAACGGAGGACGGTGTTGGTCGGCTTGCTCTGCGGGGCGGTCGGCTTTTTCGTCTACGGCATCGCGCCGGAGGGCTGGATCTTCTGCCTGGGTATTCCCGTGATGGCCTTCTGGGGACTCGCCGGTCCCGCAAATCAATCGTTGATGACGAGCCGCGTGAGCAGTTCAGAGCAGGGCCAGCTACAGGGCGCCATTGCCGGCATCAACGGTGTGACCGGTCTCATCGGGCCGATCCTCTTCACGCAGACCTTTGCCACCTTCATCCGGTCCGACTCCGTTCTCAGCACTCAGCACTCCACGCTGAGCACTTCTGTTGAACTTCCCGGCGCGCCGTTCATCCTCGCCTCGCTCCTGCTCCTCAGCGCCGCCGTGATTGCGTGGCGCACGACGAGGCGATCATGAACATGCTCCAACAACGCGTATCCAACACGTTCACTAAGTTTGTGGACTCTGAGAAGGCCAGCGGAATTGTGTTGATGGCCTGCACGGTTCTCTCGCTCCTCCTGGCCAATTCCTCAGTCGGCACAAGTTATCTGACGCTGTGGCAGCGGTCGGTCGGTGGTTTGAGCCTCGACCATTGGATCAACGATGGGCTGATGACGATCTTCTTTCTCCTCATCGGCTTGGAGCTAGAGCGCGAGCTGTATAACGGCGAACTGGCTCAGGTAAAGAACGCGCTGCTTCCAGTGTGTGCTGCCATCGGGGGCATGATCGTGCCTGCGTTGATCCACCTGGGGATCAATGGAGGAACCCCAACTCAGGCCGGAGTGGGGATTCCGATGGCAAAGGACATCGCATTTGCACTTGGCGTGCTGGCTCTCCTCGGCAACCGTGTTCCTGCGTCGTTGAAGGTGTTTGTCGTGGCCTTTGCCATCATGGATGATTTGGGCGCGGTCGTCGTGATTGCGGCGTTCTACACGACGGATCTCTCCCTGTGGCATCTGGCCGGCGCCGCCGGCGTGTGGATCTTGTTGGCGCTGTTGAATCATGTGTTCCGGGTGATGTCCCTCGTACCGTATCTGCTTGGCGGCCTGGTGCTCTGGGTGCTCATGCTTCAGTCCGGTGTGCACGCGACCATTGCCGGCGTGGCGCTGGCGTTCGCCATCCCATTCACAGCCAAAGCCGAGGATGAGGCGTCCCCTTCGCACAGACTGGAACTGTTCTTACACAAACCTGTGGCCTTCATTATTTTGCCGATCTTCGCGCTGGCCAATACCGGCATCACGGTAGGCGCCGACTGGCTGGAGCATCTGGCTAGCCCGAACAGTATCGGCATCATCGCCGGGTTGACGCTGGGCAAACCAGTGGGCGTGATCGTGCTGTGTGCGGTTGCCGTAGCCAGTGGTCTCTGCCGGTTGCCGCCAGATCTGACGTGGCGGGAGATTTTCGGGGCTGGGATTCTCGGCGGCATCGGTTTTACCATGTCCATCTTCATTGCCAATCTGGCGTTTCCCGTCGACTCAGCGACGACGAACGCATCCAAGCTGGCCATTCTTGTCGCATCGCTGATCGCGGAAACCTCTGGGTTTCTCTGGCTTAGGTTCTTTGGCAACCCCAGGCAGATGGATGGTCAATCAGTTCAATGAACTACCAACTTAATCCCTCAGTGCATGAATGGACCAAGTATGAGCGGCTGATTCTCTTCGACGGGGTCTGCAATTGGTGCAATGCCTGGGTAAGTTTTGCGATTGCCCATGATCCAGGCGGGCAGTTCAAGTTCGGGACACTCCAGTCCGAGCAGGCGCAACGCATCCTCCGCGACCTGGATTTATCCGCCACGGACTATGAGACCTTTCTCTTGCTGGAAGAGGGCCATGTCTATACCAAGTCCACTGCGGCTCTGAGGGTGGTCCGAGAGCTCTCCAGGTGGTGGCCTCTGTATTACCTCTGTGTGCTGGTGCCCGCTCCTTTCCGCGATGTGGTCTATGATTTTGCGGCGCGTGACCGGTATCGGTGGATGGGCCGAGCGGCCACCTGTCGTGTTCCGACTCAGGCGGAATGTGACCGATTTGTCTGATGATGCAGAGAGGCAGGCTGAAATAGCGGACGTGTCATGTTGCGTGGTCTGTGAGGGTGCCGTGCAGAGATGATCCTCATTGAGTACCTCGTGGGCGAGTCGGTTGCAGTTTGCGGTGAGTTTGCGTAAAGTCGGCGCGTGCTTGAACGCCTGCGAATGCTTCTGACAAAGGGCCGGTATCGGGTCACGTTGCATGCGGAACAGGAGCGTGATGCCGATCAGATTACGATCGACGAAGTTGAACAGGCGTATTCGAGTACCACCAGCGAGATCATTGAAGATTATCCGGACGATCCACGAGGGAATTCGGCACTTGTGCTAGCCTTTACGGAATCACAGGAGCCGTTGCATGCCGTGTGGTCGATTCACGAGAACACAGCCATCCTGATCACGATCTATCGACCGGATTCGAAGCTGTGGACGAACTGGCGCAAAAGAAAAGGGAGGCGATTATGAAGTCCTGCCCGTTTTGCAAAGCCCCCGTGAAGCGAAAAGCGATCGAACATGTCCATCGGTGGGGGAAACGCCTGTTTCTGTTTAGGAACGTGCAGGCTGAGGTGTGCAGTCAGTGTGGAGA
>JBKKBQ010000065.1:0-20909 GCA_046714015.1 Nitrospira sp. | reverse complement strand
GCAGAGGGGTCTGCCCCAAGAAAATCAGCGCATCCAAGTCGACGAGTTGAGGGTCGAATTGGATCAGGCGGCCGACAATCGCGTAGACTATATTCTCGCTTATATCTTGGGAGAGTTGGATCTGGCCACTGATCGTTCGGTACCATCGTCTTATTGAGGTTGATGGTCCGTAAGGGGTTGCATTTAGCAGCGAATTTGTTATAACGCATGCTAGGACTAGTGTATGATCGTTCGTGCATTCCATACCTGTGGATTTGAAAAGGAAGGAGGCGCTTCACGTGAAACTCCCAATAGTGGTTCTCATTGTTGTCATCACCTACTGTTCGATGCTTCTTGCCACTCCGGCCTGGAGTCAGTCGTCGCCCCCTGACACACAGCAAGGGACGGCTTCCGGAGCCGGCATGGGAGCTGCCTCAGCCGCTGCCACCATCTTGTATTTCCCGTTTAAAGCGGCATTTGCCATCGGGGGTGGAATAGTCGGGGGCCTCGCCTATGTTTTTTCCGGATTCAGTGAGTCCACGGCGAAAAGCATCTGGGTCCCCAGCATGTATGGTACCTACCTCATTACTCCTGAGCATCTCAGCGGCGATCGTCCAGTACGGTTTCTGGGCGTTGAGGCCGACAATGAGGGGATGCCGTCCACACTTGCGCCGACGAACTAGCCTGAGCATGAAGCCTGTCATCGGCGTGACCCCAGACTTTAATGCCGGTGACAGGAAGGATATGGGCGGGCATGAGCCAACCTACTTCTTGCGGGCTCGCTACATCCGAGCCGTTGAAGAACTCGGCGGCATTCCTCTGATCCTTCCTCTCGTAGCGGAACCGTCTGCTCGACGACGGCTTCTTGACCGTGTCGATGGGCTTCTCCTCACCGGCAGCGGACCGGACCTTCCACCGAGCCTCTATGGAGAGCGGCAGCGTTACAAGTTTCCGCTGGTGAGCGAGCGCCGCGCCGACTTTGAGTTGGAGTTAGTCCTTCAGGCTAGGAAGCGGGATCTTCCGCTCCTGGGAATCTGTGGAGGGATGCAGACAGTGAATGTCGCCTGTGGAGGGAGTCTATATCAGGACATTCCCGCACAAGTTCCAAGCGCGTTGGATCATCGTCAAAAAGCGAAGGCGATCCATGTTGCTCACCGGGTGACCGTCACACCCAAGAGCCTCTTGAACAAGGTGGTCGGAAGAAGAACGCTCATGGTGAATAGTTCCCATCACCAATCGGTCAAGACGGTTGCTCCATCGCTCAAGGCAAGTGCCGTGGCACCCGATGGGATTATAGAAGCGATCGAATCCACCGCGCATCGATTTCTACTCGCTATCCAATGGCACCCTGAATTCTTGTTCGAACGGCATGCGGCCCACCGTCGGCTATTTGAAGCCCTGCTGCGCGCGGCCCGGCGGACGCATGCATGATCTCTCTGGGCCGTTCCGACCAATCACAACCAACTGGCGCCGGTAATCCCCTGCTATACTTTGACCTCAGATGGAGCCGCAGCCCATTGATCCCATCACAGGGAATCGTGGCACGTTAGGATCGAGAGCGAACGTGAGCAGCCGACTTCTTCGAACGAAACCCATCGATCAAATCCTGGCCGACGCCGACCATCCAGAGCATCGTCTCAAGAAAACATTGACGGTGTGGGATCTCACGGCGCTTGGGATCGGCGCGATTATTGGGACCGGTATTTTTGTCCTCGTCGGGACCGCCATCGTCGGGGATGCACACAGACCGGGAGCCGGACCAGGGATCGTTCTCTCGTTCGTCCTCTCGGGCCTCACCTGTGCATTAGCGGCGCTCTGCTATGCCGAATTTTCAGCCATGATCCCCGTCGCGGGGTCGGCCTACACTTTTTCTTACGCCACGCTGGGTGAGTTTCTTGCCTGGCTCACGGGATGGAATTTAATTCTGGAATACGGTGTGGCATGCGTGGCGGTTGCCATCGGCTGGTCAGGATATTTCAACAAATTACTGATGCTTGCGGGTTTGGAACTGCCCTATTGGGCGACCAATCCACCACATTGGGCCGGCGGTCCTGAAGGGAGCGTCGCTAATTTCCCGGCGGCAATCATCGTGCTGCTGGTCACGGTTATCCTCGTGATAGGGATCAAAGAAAGTGCGCGCGCCGCCGGCATGATTGTACTCCTGAAACTTGCGGTGGTCCTCTTCTTCATCGCCGTTGGGGCTCCCGCCGTCAGTGCCGACAACTGGACCCCCTTCATGCCGAACGGGTTTGAGGGAGTCCGGGCTGCTGCCGCGATCATCTTTTTTGCCTATATCGGGTTCGATGCGGTCTCAACCGCCGCAGAAGAAGCCCGGAACCCTCAACGAGATGTTCCGCGGGGTATCCTTATCTCGCTGGCCGTGTGCACCGTACTCTATATTTCCGTGGCAGCTGTACTCACAGGCCTGGTCCCCGTGAGCCAAATCGACATTCATGCTCCGGTGGCCGAGGCGCTCAGTCTCGTGGGGTACAAGTGGGGCGCTGCCATCGTGGCCATTGGAGCCGTGGCGGGCATTACGAGCGTGCTGGTTGTTATGATGCTTGGACAAATCCGCGTGTTCTTTGCCATGTCGCGCGATCAACTCCTGAGCCCGGGTTTATCCAAGGTTCACCCGAGGTTCGGGACCCCGCATCGTGCGACTATTTTGACAGGACTCGCTGTTGCGACCCTGGCGGGGCTGTTTCAGATCGGGGAAGCGGCTGATATGACCAATATCGGAACCTTCTTCGCCTTTGTGCTGGTCAGCTTTGGAGTCATGCTGCTCCGGTACACAAAGCCCGCTCAGCCTCGCCCCTTTCGCCTTCCCTTGATGCCGCTCGTGCCCATTTTGAGCATAGTGGCATGTCTTTATCTAATGGCTGGTTTGCCTTGGGCTACTTGGATCCGATTTGGGGTCTGGACCATCATCGGCATTCTCGTATATGCCGCGTATGGGATGAAACACAGCAAACTGGCCGCACAAGCCGTCAATAGTGGTTCACTGTCACGATGAATCAGGGCCAATTCTAGAAGGAATCTAGTCCGACTTTCCAGAGGGCTGGGTTGCGGAAGCGGGTGCTGGAGTAGAAGTTTCCTCAACGGGGACAGTGGCAATTCGAACCTGGTTCGTGGCGGGAGCAGCCGGGACAGGCGATCCAGGGGCGGCGCCTACTGGAGAGGCTGCGGGCTTGGGCGGGGTGGCCGGTTTGGGTGGGGGGACAGCCGGCTTGGGAGGCGCTGGTCTTTCCGGCTTAATGCCTCCTTCCCAGGCTGGACCCGAACACATGTCCGCCGTTAAGCCCTTGGTCTTCCATTTTTCCTCGAAATCGGCAGCGGCCTTATTCGGCGTTTCACCGACGCCCATGACATCGTTCCACGGATAGACTTTCGGTCCGATCTGGCAGCCCGATTCCGTCCTCCGTAAATACAACGCGATCGGATTACCCCGGTAGGGCCCAAGAAAAATATGGACAGATCCAACGTACTCGAGCAATGAGGCCATAAGGCTCTCCAAAGGAACAGTCATGATGCCACAAGAGATGAGAAGAGGGCAAGATATTCGGTAGAAGGACGGAGGTTTCGCTGCCTCACTTCAGTGAGGTGAGGTGTTCCATCTTGATGGAGCGCAGGGAATTCTCACTGGAGAACCATGCCCACCGTGGCCCGCCCTGTCATATTGGCAGAGCCAACATAAAGATCATAGGTCGGTTTTCGCGAATCGTTCTCGTGTCTGGTCGATGGAGCGGAGGAGCGCCTTGTGGCTTCGGCAACCCACCACCAGTTTGGCATCAGAAATCATCACGGGTCGATAAGGAAGAAGGAAACGTTCTTTCACGCGGCGGATACGTGCGAGAGACTGGGCCAACCGTCCGGCAGAGATGTCTCCGTTTGCCACGGCCTTGTCAACGGCGGTCAGCGCAGCGACAACTCTGTTGCGGTCTTTACATATCAACGGCATGTCGCACCCGGCTTGGATGGCCTGGATCGTCGCGTCGCCGATGCCGTAATGATCAATGATGGCATGCATCTCGAGATCGTCCGTCAAGACGACACCGTCGTAGTGCAACTCCTCACGAAGAAATCTCCCAATGATCGTCGGGGACAGGGTGGCCGGCCGTTTCTCATCCAACGCCTGATACAGAACGTGGGCCGTCATCATCGTCGCCACGCCGTTCGCCACCGCACGCCGGAATGAAGGAAACTCAATGACCTCCAATCGCTCGCGCGCCGCCGTCACGACGGGCAACTCCTTGTGCGAGTCCGAGTTGGTATCGCCATGACCGGGAAAATGCTTCCCACAAGCCACGACGCGATTGTCTTGAAGGCCTCCCACCGTGGCCAACCCCAATTCAGACACGACGTCCGGAGTCGTACCGAATGCTCGATCACCAATCACCGGATTGGCGGGGTTGCTGTTCACATCCAGCACCGGAGACATATTCATGTTGATGCCGACGGCCTTGAGCTCTTTCGCCGTCGTCGCTGCGGCGGCGTAGGCCAGTTCAGAGGAGCGGCATCGTCCCAGGACTTCGCACGGCGGGAAAATCGTAAAGTCTTTCGGCAACCGTGAGACACGTCCGCCTTCTTGATCGATCGAGATGAGGAGGGGGGAGTGTGGGCTGCAGCGTTGAAGATCGCTTGTCAATTCAACGATTTGTGCGATCGATTCGAGATTTCTCGAAAACAGGATGACGCCACCGGGCTTATATTCCCTGATGAAGGAGGCGAGGTCAGCCGACACGGTGGTGCCCTCGAACCCTATCATGAAGAGTTGGCCGATGTGGTCGTGCGACATCTTCGAGCCGTCTTTCTCTCGCCCTACAGTGAGCGATTGATGAGGAACTGGATCAACAGTCTGGTCCCGATGCCGGTTGGCCCTTTGGGGATGTAGGCCCGTTCTCGCTCGCTCCAATCGGTGCTGGCGATGTCGAGATGCACCCAGGGGGCGTCGCCGACAAACTTGCTCAAGAAGAGCGCAGCCGTGATCATGCCCCCCCCACGTCCACCGATGTTGCGCATGTCGGCCACATCGCTTCGCAATTGCTCGAAATATTCTTCCCACAACGGCATTTCCCACACCCGCTCGCCTGCTCGAAGACCGGCCGTGCGAATTGCTTCTTTCAACGTCGTATCGGTGCCGAACATGCCGATCGCAAACTGACCCAGCGCGACGACACAAGCCCCCGTCAACGTGGCGATGTCGATGAGCGCGGCCGGCTTGAATCGGGTGGCATAAGCTAAGCCATCAGAGAGGATCAGGCGGCCTTCGGCGTCTGTGTTCTGCACTTCCACGGTTTTGCCCGAAAGGGTCTTGACCACGTCCCCTGGTCGCATCGCCCGACCCCCGGGCATGTTCTCCGCCGCCGGGAGGATGCTGATCAGATTAAGGGGCAACTTCAGTCGAGCCGCAGCCCGCATCGCAGCCAACACCTCTGCTCCACCGGTCATGTCGGCTTTCATCTGTTCCATGTTCTCCGCCGGTTTGAGCGAGATTCCACCCGTGTCGAAGGTGATCGTCTTCCCGACGAGGACGACCGGACGGTCGTCGTTTTTCTTGGCTCCGTGGTACTGAAGAATAATGAACTTCGGCGGCTCATGGCTGCCTTTCGCGACCCCAAGTAAAGCGCCCATGCCCAGCTGCTCCATGTCTTTCTGTTCGAGGATCTTCAGCGCCACGCCCGTTTCTTTCGCAATGACTTTTGCTTCCTGCGCGATTTTCGTCGGTGTCATCACATTGGACGGATGGTTGCAGAGATCTCGAACGAAGACCGTCGCTTCAGCAGTCGCGACACCGCGACGAACTCCTTCAGACATCTGGCGCAGTAGATCTTTCTGCGGAACCAGAATGGTCATCGCCTTCACGTCTTTACCCGTCGGAACGTCGCTGCGATAGGCGGTAAATTGATAACTTCCTAAGATCGCCCCTTCGGTCATGGTCTGGCCGATGTCAATTGCCGACGCTCCATGTGGCACGACGCTCGGCAGCGCAACTGTAAAGGCTACGGATTTGGCTTGGCGAAGCCGTTTGACGGCATACCCCATCGCCTGTCGGATCTGATCCAACCCTAAGTCATGTTTCTTACCGAGGCCGACAAGAATCAACCGCTTCGCCGGAATTTTCCCGTGTGTATGAAACAAGACTACCTCACCGGCCTTTCCATCAAACTCCTTTGACTGCAGAAGTTGACGGAGTGCCCCTCCGAGGGCTCGATCTAGAATCGCCCCGTCTTGCTTGGGCAATCCCTCCCCTTCGCAAGACAGGAGGACGAGCGTGTCCGTGGTCTCGGTGTCAACAGGTCCTTGTTTCGCTTGAACTCGCATAATGTGCATTCGATTCTCCTTATTCGAGCGCTATTCCAGCATTTGGCCGTCAGCCTTCAGCTCTGACAGATGTCGAATGCTGGCGACGAGTCGTCATACGCCCCGCATCTCAGGGGTCCAGATGTACTTGTGGAGTTGCAACTGCAGGCGAATAGGTCGTCGATCTGCCAAGAGCCATTCGGCCAATTGTCGTGGATCCAGTGCGCCGAATACCGGACTGAAGAGGACCGGACAGCGATCGGTCAACTGGAAGCGATCCAGAATGTTTGTCGCCCATTCGTAATCACTCCGGTCTTGAATGACGAATTTCGCCTCGTCCTGTGCCCGCAAACGTTCGACATTGGGCCAATGCATCCGTTCCGTCATGCCGCTGCCCGGGCATTTCACATCCAGGATAATACGGACCGCTGGGTCGACGATGATTGTATCCACCGCACCGCTCGTTTCAAGAAGAACCGTGAATCCTTCACGGCACAATCGACGGAGTAACGTGCCGGCATCCGGCTGCGCTAACGGTTCACCTCCCGTCACCTCGACCAACGGACATCCATAGGATCGCACCCTGTCGAGAATGTCGTCGATGGACCGGTCCGTTCCGCCGAAGAACGCGTAGTCCGTGTCACACCACGTGCATCGCAGTGGGCAACCGGTCAGGCGTACAAATACGCAGGGCAGCCCGGCAAAGGTCGATTCACCCTGAACGCTATGAAAAATTTCCGTGACGCGCATGAGCCTTGTGTGGGCTTACCGAGTGATCGATTGGATGATTCGCCGCGGAGACGGTTGATGCATTCACAAGCAGCAGCTCATCGCCATTTGACAACCGGCCAGTGTTTGCGTCGGGCGATGGAGGCCATGCCACGAATCGGATTCACCACCGTCGGATGGCCTACCGCCCGGAGCAGGTCGAGATCACCCGGGCTGTCTCCGTACGCATAACATTGAGACAGATCCAGCGTCAGTTCATGGGTCAATCGATCGATGAGTTGGCGTTTCCCCTCCCCATAAGGAAGGGGGGGCACAAGGAAACCGGTATAGAGCCCGTTCTGTTGCTCCAACCGACTGGCAAAACATCGATCAGCTCGAAGCGCGTCAGCAACGGGGGCGATCAGGAAATCGATGGACCCCGTCACAAAAATGATGGCGTGGCCGGCACGGCGATGCTCGTCGAGCATCCGCATGGCGGCGGGAGAGACACGCGTACAAAGTTCCTCGCGACAAAACTCCTCGCCCAACGGTTGGATCACTGGCGAAGGTTTTCCGGCCAGGTACAGCTTCCGCTCGCGGAGCGGGTGCAGCGACCATGGCGGGAAATGTTGCAGGAGCCACGACAGACTCTCGCGAGCTTCAGGCCAACCGACGATCCCGCGTCGCCACAGCCAGCGGAAAAACCTCACTTCGCTCGCTTCACCGGGCAAAATGGTATTGTCGACATCAAAAAATGCCGCAATGGAAGAGGAGAGACCACGGTGGTCGGTTCGTGTCATGGAAAAGCGGCCTTGGAAAATGAGATGCCGATTCTACCGGACGTGCGGTTGATTGACAACAATTTTACCCTACTCCTATAATGCGCACTCCTTTCCCCTCAGATGCCGACAGGATGCCTCAATGCAGGATGGTCGAACCAGCCTGCGACAATGCCGCAGCGAGGCGCACGGTGTCGCGAATAAGCGATGCCAAGTTTATGCGTGCCGGCGAGATGGTGAGCCGGCGGTATCTTGCCTGAGCGTACTTCTGAGTACGTTGAGGGTGTGAGCGATGAGCGAGCGCAGTGGCAGGCTTTGTTTCAACTCCTGCTGAGTGCCGAAGTGGTGGAATGGCAGACACGCACGTTTGAGGGGCGTGTGGCGCAAGCCGTGCGGGTTCAAGTCCCGCCTTCGGCACCATTAATCTGGGCGGTTCCTGCCGGTTTCCTGCCCAAAGCTTGGGCCATTTGGATCTAGACTTTCACCGATTCTCATAGGACACTAGCCCCCTCTTGGGGTCTTTTCTTAGCAACCAGCGGGCTGGGCTGAAGGCAAAGCGCGTTTCTTGAGGAAAATCACCGCCAAATATGAGTCGCGACGCGGGATGGTCACTCCAGCGAGTTGAGCTGGTTTTTGAGGTACTGTCGGCGTCGTGCGGCAAGGAGCCTCATCATGCATCCTACGAGCCACCGTCCTGAAGTGGATCTGCTGCGAAGGCAGGTCGCCGATCTCGCACGTGAACTTGCCGAACGGGACCGAGTGCTGCACGAACGGACTCGCCACCTCCAAGTCGCACAAGCTCTGGCTCACCTGGGAAGTTGGAGTTGGGAGATCGCCAGCGGCGAGGTGGAATGGTCGGATGAACTCTACCGGATCTTCGGCTATGCACCTCGATCACGAGAGATGACCTTCGACAGCTTTGTGTCGGCGGTACTTCCGGACGATCATGACCGGGTCTTGGCGTCGATTGACGACGCGTTGGCAGGGACCGCACCCTACGATATGGAATGCCGAATCGTCCGCCCCGACGGCGAAGTACGGACGATTCATTGTTGCGGCGAGGTCGTGCGTGAGAGCAGCGGTCAGCCCCTGCGTATGTCCGCGACGGCCTTGGACATTACCGATCGCAAGGAAACGGATCTTGCCCTGAAGCAACGCGAAGCGCACTTCCGTGCGCTCATCGAGCATTCTTCTGATGTCATCACAGTTCTCAATCTGGACGGCATAATCCGGTTCGAAAGCCCCTCGGTCGAACGATTGCTCGGATATGCCCAGTACGAGCTCCATGGGCGTAGCGCATTCGAGTTTGTTCATCACGAGGATCTTCCGGCTGTGACCGAGAAATTTCAGTTGCTTGTCGAGCGGCCCGGAACGCCTCAGGTCGCCGAGTTTCGTTTTCGGCACAAGGACGGCTCGTGGCGAAATTTCGAAGGAATCGGTCGGGTCATCCGCGACCAGGATGGCCGAAGCAGCGTCATCGTGAATTCACGCGACATCACCCAGCGGAATCGCGCGGAGGCGATGCTGCGGGCTTCGCAAGAACAGCTCCGACAAGCCCTCCGTGCGTCAGGTACCGGACTATGGGACTGGAACACGGATACGAACGAAGTGGTTTTTTCCGAGGAATGGAAACACCAGCTGGGATACGAGCCGGAGGAGATGTCAGATTCTTTTGAGGCCTGGACGACGCGTCTGCACCCAGAGGATCGTGAAGCGGCGCTTGGCTATGTACGAGACTACGTGTCGAGTGGCGAGGGAGACTATCGACAGGAATTTCGGCTGAGACACAAAGATGGGACGTACCGATGGATCGAAGCACGGGCCTCGCTTGTCACGGAGGCTGATGGCCGACGGATTCGCCTCCTCGGTTCACACACCGATATTACGGGTCGTAAACAGATGGAGGCGGCGGTACGGGAAAGCGAAGAGCGGTACCGAACCTTGGTCGAGCTCTCGCCATCGGGTGTATTCGTCTTCAGCGATGGGCGGGCTGCTTACGTCAACCACACGGCTGCCATTCTCTTGGGAGCGAGAGATCCTCAGGAGGTGCTTGGCCGGCCGATTCTTGAGTTCATTCATGCCGACTATCATCAAGAAGTGCGTGACAAGGTGAAACGGCTGCTGAGCGGCGGAGCGTCCGTCCATAGTGCAGAACGAATCTATCTGAAAATGGATGGCACACCGGTTCCCGTTCAGGTCGAGGCCGCACGGATTACATGGAACGGTAAGCCGGCCATCCTCGTGCTGTTTTCTGATATCACCGAGCGCAAGCGGAGTGAAGAAGATCTGGCTAATCTGAATGCGACATTAGAACGGCAGGTGAATGACCGAACTGAGGCATTGCGCCAGAGCGAAGAACGGTTCCGTCAGTTTTTCGACAACGCACCCAATGTGACCGCTCTGAAAGACCACACCGGACGCTATGCGTATACCAATCGACAGTTCGACAAGGTGTTCGGAATTTCCTCAGGCATGGCCATAGGGAAAACAGATGAGGAATTGTTCTTTCCCGAACAGGCGGCCAGGTTTCAATCGCACGACCAACTGGTGTTACTCAACGGGTGGGGACAGGAATTCGAGGAAGTTACGCAACAGGAGGATGGGCCCCATACCAGTATCGTGGTGAAATTCCCCGTAACCGATGCTTCAGGCCGGCTCTCCGGCCTGGGCGTCATTGCCACCGATATTACAGAGAGGAATCGAACGCAGGAGCAGCTGAGGCTGGCCGAAGAGTCGCTTCGATTGGCTCATGATGAATTGGAGCGCAAAGTCCTCGAGCGCACCGCAGAGTTGAAGACCAGCGAAGAGCGCTATGCGCGTGCCACTGCCGTCGGCAAGGTCGGGGTCTGGGAATTGGATGTCGTCAACGGTCAGTACTATGGAGATGCCAACTTAAAAGCGCTCTTTGGGTATGGGTCCGACGAACTCTCCACCGATCCTTTTGTTTGGTTAAGGCTTGTCCATCCGGACGACCAGTCGATCGCGATGAGGAACTGGGAACTGGTGCAAAGTGGAGCTGCCGATGCCTCTCACTACGAGCTACGTCACGTAAAGAAAGACGGCTCTATTATCTGGGGTGACGTCCGAGCCCGTGCTGTTCGGGGTCGAAACGGACAATTGACGCACCTAATCGGTGCCACCGTCGATATCACCGAGCGCAAGCAGGGGGAGCAAGCCCTGCGCGAGAGCGAGGAACGATTCTCAAAAGCCTTCCGGGCCATTCTTTATCCGATCGGGATTACAGAGGCGGCAACGGGTCGTTGTATCGAGGTGAATGAGGCCTGTCTTGATCTGTTCGGTTTTTGTCGAGAGGAAGTGATCGGGAACACGACGTTGATGTTGGAGGTTTGGCCTGATCAAGAGGACAGAGCGAGGCTCGTCGAGCGATTGAAAAGCGGCGAGCCGATCCGGAATCTCGAATTGAGCTGTAAGAGGAAGAACGGCGACTTACGCCATATCTCGGTGTCCTCCGATCTAGCTGAGCTCAATGGGATACCATGCTTGATTACCGTGGGCAACGATATCACCGAGCGTAAGCAAGCCGAAGAAGCGCTGCGCCTCAGCGAAGAGCGTTTTGCGAAGGCGTTCCAAGCCAGTCCACATCCGGTCGTTATCAGCGAGCTCGACTCTGGTCGAGTGGTTGACGCCAATGATGCCGCGTGTCAGCTGTTGGGATATCACAAGGCAGAGGCTATGGGGCACACGACGTTAGAGATAGGGCTCTGGCCCTCCACGGAGGCACGTGACCGTTTCATCGAACAGTTGAAGAGTTCCGGGTCAGTCCGGAATATGGAAGTCGTCTTGCGAGGTGGAGACGGGGAAATCCATCAGATCCTGTTGTCCTCGGAACTGATCGAGTTGAACGGCAAGCGATGCTGTGTCACGGTCGGGGATGATGTCACTAAAAGCAGGCGCATGGAACGAGCGTTACGGCTGACCCAGTTCTCGGTGGATCAGGCCGTCGAGGCGATCTTGTGGGTGGACCCAAGCGCTCGAATATTCAGCGTCAATGACAGCGCATGCCGAATGTTGGAATACTCACGCCAGGATCTGATGACCATGACCCTGCATGACATTGACCCGAATTTCCCCGTGGAGCGGTGGGTGGATCATTGGAATTACTTAAAACAGCAGGGAGCGTTGACATTCGAAGCTAAGTTTTGGTCACGAACCGGAGACGTCTTGGAGACGGACGTGACCGTCAATTATCTGCAGTATGAAGGGAAAGAATACGGCTGTATGATCTTACGGGACGTTGGAGAACGAAAACGGGCGGAAGCCGAGCTTCGCCGCTCCCATACGTTCTTGCGACAGGTCATCGACACAGATCCGGACCTCATCTTTGCCAGGGATCGTGAAGGACGTTTTGCCATGGCCAATAAGGCTGTGGCCGATTGGTACGGCACGACGGTGGAAGACTTAATCGGGAAATCGGATGCCGACTTCAATGCCAATGCGGAAGAGGTGGAGCTCTTTCGGCGGAGCGATCGTGAGGTGATCAATTCCGGGAGGGATCAGTTTATCCCGGAGGAGAGAATCACCGATGCCGGGGGAAGAACGCGCTGGCTACAGACGGTCAAGAGACCGATTTTCGATGATCAGGGTCGGGTCCATCTGGTGCTCGGAGCCGCGACCGATATCACCGAGCGTAAGCGAATGGAAGAGATACTCCTGCAGCGTGAGCGGGACTTGAGCACGGCCCTTGAAGAGCGTGAACGGATCAGTCAAGACCTCCACGACGGCATTCTCCAATCTTTGTACGCCGTCGGGCTCGGGTTAGAAGTGTGTAAACCACTGATCAAGAAACAACCAGATCGTGTGGCGGAGAAATTGATGGCGACACTGGATCATGCCATTGGGCAGCTCAACCAAATCATGACGGAAGTTAGAAATTTCATTGCCGGACTCGAATCTCACGTGATGCAGGGTGGAGACTTCCCAACCGCTCTGCGGACCATGGTCGAAACGATGGCTATCTCCTCTTCCGCCAGATGTCGGGTCAGGATCGACGACGCGGCAGCCCGGAGGCTTTCCACCGAACAGGCGCTCCATATCATCAATATCGTACGGGAAGGGGTGAGTAATGCGCTTCGCCACAGCCGGGCCACACAGATCACCGTCTCGCTCCGGGATCTCATCCGCTCAGATCGTCTCGCCGTGACAGATGACGGCATCGGGTTCAATACCAGCTCGGTTCAGGGGGTTGGTCATGGGTTAGTCAACATGGCGGCACGGGCCCAAAAAGTCCGCGGTTTGTTCGCCATCCAGTCGAAACCTGACAAGGGCACAAGGATCTCGCTCGATCTTCCAAAGGATACCCATTATGCTCACAACTAAAACCCAAGCCATTCGAATACTGCTCGTCGACGACCATGAGGTCATTCGCGTGGGACTGCGGACGGTGCTCGGCCAAACCCAGGGCGTCACGGTTGTGGGGGAAGCGGGTACCGTGGCGGATGCGCTCCAACAAGCGCAGAGGTTGAAGCCGGACGTGATCTTGATGGATGTCCGACTGCCGGACGGATCCGGTGTCGATGCGTGTCGGGAGATTCTCGGGTCGCTGCCGGGGACACGGGTCATTTTCCTGACATCCTATGCAGATGACGACTCCGTGCTCGCCGCAGTGCTTGCCGGCGCTCAAGGCTACGTCCTCAAAGAAATCGATTCGCCCGCATTACTCGAAGCCATCCGCTCGGTGGCTAACGGCCAATCGATCTTGGACTCAAGTGTGACCGAACGGGCTCTGCGGTGGTTGAGAGGGCTTCACGATCTGCCGGCGCCCCCCGGGACGGACCAGCTGTCCTCTCAGGAAGAACGGGTCGTCGCACTGGTTGCCGAGGGAAAGACCAACAAAGAAATTGCCGTCGCGCTCGGACTCAGCGACAAGACCGTCAAGAACTACTTGGCAAACGTCTTTCAAAAGCTTCGCATCACTCGGCGCGCGCAGGCCGCCGCCTTTTTTGTGAAACGGCAAGGATGAGCGACCAACATTCGGCTCTACTGTTTTTAGGTGCAAAAATCTAGCCTTGCGACTACCCTTCATACCTGGGCATTCCCCTTGCGTTTCATGTAGGCTGACCTCAAGTTATTCGTATTCGTAACTACTCCGTGTGCAGACACCGGGAGGTTGTCCCGTATGACTGCCGGTCTCTTCCTAGGGTTGCTCCTGTCCCTCAGTTTCTTTCTGTGGATACTGGTTCGACAGCGCCGAGAGAACGCCCTGCAATCAACCGTCATCGCGGCGACCAAGTGTAGCGTGCTCGTGACGGATGCGACGTTGCCCCATCACCCCATCGTCTACGTCAATCCGGCCTTCCTGTCACTGACCGGCTATGACGAGCCGGAGGTGATCGGTCAAACGACGTCGATCTTGTCCGGCCCGGATACAGATCGGGCCTCGATGGAAAAGCTTGCGATGGCCCTCCAGGATGGATGGGCCTGTCGTGTACGGTTGTGCCATTACCGCAAGGACGGCGCCTCATTTTGGAATGACGTATCGCTGTCACCGGTGAAAGACCGCCTGGGCCGGGTAACGTCGGTCGTTTGGACCATGAGCGATGTGTCACTACTTGGGCAGGTCACGGAAGCGTCTGATGAGATCCAAGACGAAGATAGGACTGCGCGTCGGCAGGCCGAACTGGCGCTCCTGGATCGCGAGGCACGACTTGAACTTGCCGTTCAGGTGGGGCAGGTCGGGCTTTTTGAATGCGACCACCGGACAGATTCCCTCTCGTGGTCACCGTTCCTACGGGACATCTACGGTGTCGGTACCGATGAGCCGGCTTCATGGCAGCGCCACCTCGAACTCGTTCATCCCAATGATCGAGACCAGGTAATCGCTGCGGTCCAACGAGCCCGTACTGCGACAGGTAATGGCCTGTGTGAGGTCGAGTGCCGTCTCATCAGACCAGACGGCGCTCTGCGGTACATCCGTCTTCGTGCTCTGACTTCGTTTGATGGAGATGGTGCCTCAAGGCAGCCAGTCCGCACGCTCGGGACCGTCGCCGATGTGACCGATCGGAAGAACGTCGTGATCCGTCGGCGCGAGACCGCGAGGAGGGAGGCGATCAGCGCCTTTGCCGGCGGTATCGCTCACGAGTTGAATAACGGTCTCACGGCGGTGCTCGGCTTCAGTGAGCTGGCACTTCCGGCAATTCCGACCGAAAGCAAGGCGCATCGCCATATCAGGCAAGTCATAGCGGGGGCGAAAAAATCACGGGAGCTGATCCAGCAATTGCTGGCCTTTGGTGGGCAGAGCGACCAAGGTCGGTGCCCACTGTTACTCCATTCCCTAGCAAAAGAATCCCTCAGGTTCCTTCGTCCGACCATCCCCTTGTGGATTGAACTCAGAGCGCAGATTGCACAAACGACCAACCCTATTTCGGCCAATGCCGTGCAGATGCATGAGATGATTTTCAATCTGGTCGATCACGCGCTCCGTGCGATGCAGAAGACGGGAGGAATCATCGATGTGCAACTTCAGAACCGTGAGTTTGTAACGGATCACATGCTGCCTTCCGGTCGACTCCCCGCCGGATGGTACGTCTGCTTGAGCGTTCGGTATACAGGCGAGGGCATGGACCCTGAGGGGGTCAGCGCATGGGGCAACTCGTTTTTGACGTCCAAGGTCGTCAGCGAGGAGCAGGGTGTGGGACTAGCGGTCGTCTCCGGCATCGTCACGGCGCATGGCGGTACTCTGGCGGTTGAGAGCCAGATCGGCGCCGCTACGACGGTATCGGTCTACCTCCCTGTTCTTACGGCTTGTGGTCCGTCGACAACTCAGAAGGACGACCCACTTCCCCATGGACAGGAATGTATCTTATTCGTCGATGACGAAGACTCCGTGGTTCGTTTCGGGAGAGAGGTGTTGAAGTCCCTCGGCTACTATGCGGTGGCCTGTAGGACGGCTGCGGAAGCATTGGAAGTGTTTCAGGTTGAGCCCAAACGGTTCGACTTGTTGATCACTGATCGGACGATGCCCGGCATGAGCGGGGATCGCCTAGCCCACGAATGTCGGCGACTTCGACCGGATCTCCCAGTCATCCTCTACAGTGGGTCCAACGGTGTACCTGGTCTGGACGACGCCTGTTCGCAGGGAGTTATGGAATGCCTGCTCAAACCGCTTACGTTGCATGAGCTGGCCTACGCCATCCGTCGGGCCTTAGACCAGTCTCCCGCCAATCCGAAATCTGCCGGTGCGTCGGCCAACTCTGTTCCAAAACCATCACGAGTAGCTATTGGGGTGTCGGATGCCGTCGGTCCTCGTGGTTGATGATCAGGACCAAGTTCGTCAGCTCATCCGAGAAACCTTGGAGCAGGCCGGCTACGAGGTCGATGAGGCTCGCGACGGGAAAGAAGGAATTGAACGGTATCGGGCTACATCGCCGGATCTTGTCATCATGGATATTCTCATGCCGCACGAAGATGGACTCGAGGCCATCTTGACGATCCGCCGTGAGTTTCCCAATATGCGTGTTATTGCGATGACAGGGGCAAGTGATACGATCGGCGTCCTCAATTTCTTGGACGTCGCAAAGATGTTTGGAGCCAGGCGGACGCTTCAAAAGCCATTCGAGCTAAAAGTCCTCCTCGATGCGGTTGCTGCCGAACTGACCGTCTAAACAACTCACCGCGCACGCTCATCGTTCCTCGCATTGACATCGCGGCATGGTCCCGTCAGACTCCGCGTTCCATGCCCGGATCATGCCCATCATGATATTGCTCAATCTGTCTTTGGGGACCCTCGTGGCCGCAATGGGATTCTGGCTCATCTGGGGAGGGACGGTCTCTCCAGTCGTCGTGGGTGGATGGACTGTGAGCGTGGGGCTGTTCTTATGGTTCATGACGGAGTCGATCACGGAACTATGGGCATGGTCTACCCTGTTGCTCGGCCTGGAAAGCTTCGCCTGGCCGTTGGTGTTGATGATTCAACTCAGGGGTCAGGCCGACTCACTGCCCGAGTCTGAGATGGGAACGATCCTTTCAGCCGTCGTGCTGGGTCTCTTCTCATCCGTGTTTTGGATTTCGTTTTCCTACGGTCTGTTCAAACGAGCACGCAAGCTGGATTCGGCTCTATCCGAGTAACGGGTTGTGATGGTGCCAACTTCCAGGGCGAACAAAAAAAGAAAGGCATGTAGCCCGCATTATTCACGAACACTTCTGCTGCAATCGCCGACCCGCTGTTCCGACGAGCCTGCGGCCGGCGGACTCGCCCCTCGGACCTTCGACGTACTGCACGAGTACGCCTCAGGTCCTCCGGGCTCCGCGCGCTGGTTTCACGATGCGGCTTGGCGATTTCGCGACGAACTGTCATGAATAATGTGGGCTAGCGTTATCCATTCTCGACCGGGTCGATGTCGACGACGAATTTGATCCGCCCCTTTCGGTACTCTCGCTCCATGTTCTGGGCGGAATCATGGATCCGTCGGCTGAGGGTGGTGAGCGCAGTTCCTTTTACCAAGATGCGGTACTGCTGACGGTCTTTTGTACGCCTGCGCATTGTCCGCACTGGTCCTAAAACTATCAGCGGCTCCTGGTCGTCGGCGAGCTGTTCAAGCTCCGCACCCCATCGTTTGGCAGCCTCTTCGACAATCCTAAGGTCTGTGCCGGTTACCGAGAGATCAGCCAAGTGGCAGACGGGCGGATAATGAAGAAGCCGGCGTGCGGCGAATTCGTCATTGTAAAAGTGATCGGGATTATCAGAGATTAGGGCCTGTACCGTATGGTGTGTAGGAAGGCGTGTCTGTACGATGACTCGACCTCCGGTGGACGCCGGGCATGCCAGGTTGACCGCATCAACCAGCAGGTGATAGGTGCGTTCCGCCGCACGAAAGTCCGAGACGTGCAGCCCGGAATCTGCCTGAAGGACTCCCACCAGGCCGTAGCGGGGCAGTGGCTCTCGGCCAAACAACGCTTGGGTACCAATAAGAATATCCCATGCGCCCGACCGGGCGCCTTTCCACAGAGCCTGAGCGGAGGTCGAATGCCGGAGTGTGTCGCCATCGAGCCGGGCGATGGTGGCCTGTGGGAATAAGCGGCGACCCTCGGCTTCAACACGTTCGGTGCCGTCACCAACAGGGCTCAGTCGGGGAGTACGGCACAAAGGGCAGAGATCCAGCAACCCATCTGCCCTACCACAATAGCGGCAAGTCAGCCTGCCCGCTGCACGATAATACGTCAGCGGCACGATACAGGAATTGCAACGAGGGACCCAGCCACAGTCTCGACAGACCAAGGTCCCGGCGTACCCTTTCCTATTGAGGAAGAGGAGGATCTTGGCATGGTTCTGGAGGGCGTCGTGCATTGCCCGGATGAGTGTGTGACTGAACAGGGTTCCGGCTGACTCGTTGCGGAGGTCAACGAGCTCAATCGTAGGCTGATGAGCAACTTCTTGTGGCACGTGGTGGATCTCAGCTTCGGTATCGAACCTTGATTCAAGCGATGGATGAGCCGATGCCAGCACAATGAGCGCCCCTTCGCTCTCCGCTCTCAAACTGGCCACCTCTCTTGCATGATAGCGAGGCTCCTGAGGCTCTTTTAGTGCCGGGTCCTCTTCTCCCTCAACCCAGATCAGCCCGATCGATTGAAGAGGCGAAAATATGGCTGAACGGGTTCCTATGACAACTGATGGTGTCGATCCTTGTCCCTGCTGCCATTGCTCGGATCCTGAGGCCGAGTGCATGAGGGTAATCGGGAGCCCTGTACGAGTTAAAAGCAGTTGTCTCAACCACGATGCTCTCACTATCTCGCCGGTGAGAATGATAGTGGATCGCTTCATTAAGTGCGTTTGCTGAATGGCGTCGGCAAGCCGGCTGAGTCGCTGTTCCCATGGGGCATGGAGTACGAGCTTTCTCATGTGGTTGCTGTGAAGGCACTGAGCGACGTGTGTTTTCCATGAGGAGTTGATCTCCGGGAGTGTCTCAGTGGGCAGAATTTCGTCCACGGTGAGTTTGCTGCCCGGATTTTGGAGCTGGTCGTTGGCCTTGTTCGAAGGTATGAGCGCTATCCATGACTTGTTGATGAGCTCGTCGATCCACCGCACGGTATTTCCCTGTCGAGCTGCTTGAAGTGTCGAGGACAGAATTCCTGTGGTTCGTCGGGCAATTCGGGCGAGAGCTGGCTTGAGATAGTCTGGACAAAGGCCGGCTTGCAGGGCCGTACGCCCCTGGGCTGTGGCCACATATCGCGCGGGGGAGGTTTTTCGCGTTGCCATTGGGGATAATATAAGCCGAAGACATTGGCCCCAGGGTGCAGCGTAATATCCTGCGATCTTACGAGATAATTCGAACAACGCCGGAGGCAGTGTAGCAGCTTGCCCGTCGTGGGCTAGAGAGCGGATCTCTCTAAGGGAAGCGGACTGTATCTCGGGCGAAAGGTGGTCGTTCAGAGAGATGACGACACCTTCGAGCATCGCGCGTCCAAACGGGACAAGGACGCGGCTTCCAACTTCAATGGTCTGAGTCAAAGCAGAGGGGACGAGATAGGTAAAGGCCTTCGCGATGTGACGGGGAACGATAACATCTGCATAGAATGCCTCCGTTTGACGAGGAAGGGGCGAATTCCCATCGAAAGCCATGGCGCATTCTAACAGTGTGAAAAGATGAAGAACACCGGGTATGTCGGCATTCTTGAGCAGGAAGCTTCGGGTGTAATGATGTCGCCGAGCAGGGGATTTATCTGGAGATAAATCCCCCGCCTAGGACCGATACTATTCCGTTGGTGTCCCAGCGGCTGGTTGCTGCGTAGGACCTCCTTGTTTGCCCGTATCCGGCGACGGAGAGCTGCCAGCGTCAGAAGTGTTGGCGGTACCCGACCCATCCTGTGCGGGAGTACCTACTGACAAGGTTCCTGAACCAGCGGAATTCGTAGAATCTGAGCCGGCGGTAGAAGTAGTCGGCTGGTCGTTGCTTCCTCGTGCGCTGAAATTGGATGGATTGCTCTCGACCTTTTGCACTTGAGTCTTGACTTCCGGTACGGATTCCGGAGTATCAGTTTTAAGCGTATACAGCAAAACCTCCACACGCCGATTCTTCGTACGGCCTTCTTCGACCGCATTCGTGGTAGTCGGCTTGGTATCGCCAAGCCCCACCGCAGTAATCCGTGCTGATTCCGCTCCGCCCTTTTCTACGAGATAGCGGAGGACGCCGTTTGCGCGCACTTTGGACAACTCCCAGTTGCTTGGATACCGGGACTTGAGCGAAGGGCCGATCTCTACGTTATCCGTATGACCTTCGATTCGGATCATCCGCATATCGCCGCTGGTACGCAGGTATTCAATCAACTGATCGAGCACCTTGTAATTCTCTGGCTTAATGGCTGCGTCTCCTGAGTCGTAGTGCAAGAACTTGGCTAGCTCACCGAGGTTGAGGCGGCTTTGTCCAGACGCATCTTGTACTTTCAGCTTGCTGGCTACGAGATCGGCTGGAACAGCCTGACTAGTCTGAGTCGTGGGCGACTCCGAGATTGCTCCTGCCGGCTGGGTAAGGGGTGTCGAGTATCCAACGAGTTTGAACCGGTCTCCTTTGATGACCCGGGTGTTGGCCTTCACGACTTTTGCGGCTGCTGTGCGAGGTTCCGTCGAAAGCACCATGAGTTGGCCGATCTTTCGTGGAGGAAGCCCAGCGCTGTGACGGTGTATATCGAGGAGATCACCCGCTTTGAGTCCGTCCTCCCCTCCTCGATCCAGGTACACAACATTTGACTGTGAAACGAGCGTCATCGTCCGGTCGGCCTGGAGCTCAATAATCATACCCTCGAGGTCGGAGCTGCTCGACGCGGAGCTTGTCCCCATGTCGGGAGCCGGAGCCACAAAACGCATGACAGGGTCACCGGGAGAAATTGGTCCGTAACTGAGCACGGCCTCCACGGTCGTGAGAGCGTGGTCGGCTGCGGTCACCTTCACGATTGCTGAACGGTTCATGACAAACCCGAGATATTCCTTCGTCACAGGATGAAACACCTTCCGAACCCGCCGGTAGACGGTGAAAAGATCACCAAGTGCAACATCAGTGGGGTTGTTGAGCTTGAGATAGAGTGAATCTCGCTTGCCAAGCTGCATGCGATTGCCCGTTGACTGATTGTCACCTGTTATCAAGTTTACGGTTCCGTCGATCGGGGATGTTTTCTGGATGGCACCACTGGAAA
>JBKKBQ010000064.1:0-6839 GCA_046714015.1 Nitrospira sp. | reverse complement strand
CCAACACCATCGCCGTCCACTCGCGTCTCATACGATCCTCCCTCCGTCAAACCCTACGGCTTGCCTGTGCATCATGTGGGACTTCACTTCCACCCGGCTGCGACCGTGGTTCTTGCGGTTTCTTTCTTTGTGTGTATGCCAACCTCCGGACATTGTCAACATATTTGCTGTAGTGTGAGGCCGTCCCACTGATACACGCATACTGACGGCAAATCCATCCGGCGCTTGACGGATCACGGTTGCTCTGTGATTATCGCTCACATTCCATCAGACATGATCATGGGGATTGAAACCTCCCTCTCATTATTCCAGGTGATGCACGCATGAACGAATGGGGTCCAGCGCTCGCGGTGATTCTTGGGATCGTCGAGGGACTGACGGAGTTTCTGCCCGTCTCGTCCACCGGACATCTTATCCTGGTCGGTCATGCCTTCGGGTTCACCGGAGACGTCGCTGCCAACGCGGAAATCTCCATCCAGTTGGGGGCGATTCTTGCCGTCATCGTCTTTGAACGGGAGAAAATCGGGCGGCTGCTGTCCGGCGCCTGGCAAGAACAGAAGGCCTTGCGTGCCGCCTCGGGCAACCAGCCTTCCGCCTCATGGTCCGACCGCGCCAAGACCTCCATGCATAGCCATCCCAACTTGTGGTTCTTGCTGGGACTCGGAATCGCCTTTCTACCCGCGGCCATACTCGGCCTGTTGGCTCACGGGTGGATCAAATCGTATTTGTTCACTCCCCTGACAGTGGCTTTAACATCGATCTTGGGGGGCATCATCATCCTCATCGTGGAAGCGAGGAAGCGGACCAGCCATGCCAAGAGTCTGGATCAGGTGTCGGCGCTCCATGCCTTCTGGATCGGGCTGGCACAGTGCGCCTCCCTCATCCCCGGCATGTCACGTTCCGGCTCAACGATTATCGGAGGTCTGCTCGCCGGGCTGGACCGCAAAGTGGCCACGGAATATTCATTTTTTCTCGCACTCCCAACCATCATCGCCGCAACGGTGTACGAAACATGGCAGGCACGAGGAGCGTTTACCGATCAGGACTTTATGGCGCTCGGCCTTGGCATGCTCATCTCATTCCTGGTGGCCTGGGCCGTCATCGCCGCCTTCCTGACCTATGTCCAACGGCATACCTTGCGAGTCTTTGCGTACTATCGTATTATCCTCGGAATTCTGGTCATATTGGTCGTTCGCTGAAAGGAGCTGTCATGTCCTCGGACACGATTCACGTCTACGATACTTGGGTCAACGGCAAGAGCGGTCGCATTCACTTCGATGTCATGACGACGGATGAAGTCACCGCCCTCAAGCTCGCGAAGGAGTACCTGGTCAGCATCGGGGAACCGAATGCGACGATCACGACGAAGGAGTGCCAATTCTGTCACAGCGAACCGCTGTTCATGTTCTCGGCGGAGCAGCAGAAGCAAGCCAAGGAAAATGGCGGATTTATCGTTCGAATGCCCGCGTAGCACGAGTGCTGAGTTTAACTCACCATTAACGACTCTCAACCACAAACTGCTGTCACGGAACCGAGGAGGTTTCGGAGGCGGGAGGAGGTTCGGTTCGTTTTTCGAAGGCAAAGTGAACAATGAGAAAAATGACCCCGACGGTGATCGCTGAGTCCGCCACATTGAACGCCGGCCAGTGGTAGTTTTCGATGTAGACGTCCAGGAAATCGATCACCTCGCCAAAGCGAAGCCGATCGATCAAGTTCCCGATCGCCCCCCCAAGAATCCCGGCGACACTGACCCGCCCCACCCAATCCTGCTCCGGCATCCGTAACAGAATCGTCCCCAACAATCCAAGGGCAAAAATCGACGTCAACCCGAAGAAGACCATCCGAAACGCGTTACTGCTCCCGGCCAAGAGACCAAACGCCGCCCCGGGATTTCGGATATAGGTCAGACTGAAGAGATTGGGAATGACGGAGATGGATTCATGCAAGCGCATCGTCTGCATGATCTGCTGTTTGGTCAGCTGATCGAGGAGGATAATGCTACCGGTCACTGAAGAGAGTGCCAGATTACGAAGGCCTAACGCACTCAACGGATAGCCTCCACACATCGATCGCACAGTGTGGGATGGGCTGCATGCTTGCCGACCGCGTCCCGATAGTTCCAGCAACGTTCGCATTTAGCGGCATCCGATTTCTCAACCGTGATCTGAATATCCGCTTGTCCTATCTCCGTCTGCTTCACGGTCACGCGCGACACGATAAAAATCATGCTGAGGTCTCCGGCATAGGCCGTCAAAAATCGATAGGCATCAGGGCCCGCCTCGATCTGGACATGCGCCTCGAGCGACGACCCAATCACCTTGTCTCGACGGCGGGCCTCCAACTCTCCTTGTACCAGGGTTCGATAGGCAAGCAGCTTGTCCCACCGCGTCGCCAAACCTTTGTCTCGCCAGACAGACTTGCCGTCAGGGAACGGCGCAAGGTGCACGCTCGTCGCTGACTGGCGACCACTGTCCGGCAACATGCGCCAAATCTCATCGGCGGTAAAGCTCAGAATCGGCGCCATGAGTTTGGCCAGGGCCACGACCATCTCAAACAGCACCGTCTGCGATCCTCGGCGCAATGGAGAGTCGGCTCGGAAGGTATAGAGCCGATCCTTGAGGATATCGAGATAGACGGCACTGAGATCCACCGAACAGAAATTGTTCAGCGCATGGAAGATGGCGTGAAACTCAAACTCGTCGTAGGCTTGCCGCACTTTGGAGATCAGCTCCGCAAGGCGCAACAAGGCCCATCGGTCCAGTTCCGGCAGCTGCTCATACGGAACGCCGTGGCTACCCGAATCGAAATCGTACAGGTTGCTCAGCAAAAACCGGGACGTGTTGCGGATCTTTCGGTAGGCCTCAATCAGATGATTCAGAATTTCCTGCGAGATGCGCAGATCTTCCCGATAGTCTTGAGCTGCCACCCACAGACGGAGGATTTCCGCGCCTGACTGTTTGATGACGTCTTGCGGCGCCACCACATTGCCGGCCGACTTGGACATCTTCTTGCCCTGCCCATCGACGACAAAGCCGTGGGTCAGCACCGCTTGGTAGGGGGCTCGATGATCCGTCGTCACACCGGCCAGCAGGGCACTATGGAACCATCCACGATGTTGGTCGGACCCTTCAAGATACAAATCAACCGGCCACCATTTCCTCGGCTTGGCCACAGCCGCATAACTGACTCCGGATTCGAACCACACGTCGAGAATGTCCCGCTCTTTCTCAAACGTGGTCCCTCCGCACTTTGGACAGACCATTCCCGACGGCAACAGTTCACCTGCCGATCGTTCGAACCAGACATCGGCACCCTTGGACTCCATCAACTTCGCGACATGTTCAATCACGACAGGATCGGCAAGGACATGATGACAGGTACCGCAAGTAAACCCCGGGATCGGCACGCCCCACACACGCTGGCGCGAGAGGCACCAGTCCGGCCGGTTTTCAATCATGCCGAAGATCCGATCACGGCCATAGCTCGGAATCCAGCGAATCCGTTCAATCTCCGCCAGGGTCTCCCTCCGCAAATCGTTGGTCTCCATCGATACGAACCACTGCTCGGTCGCACGAAAGATCACCGGACTCTTGCACCGCCAACAGTGGGGGTAGGAATGGCTGAGGGAACCATGTCCGAGCAAACGCCCATTCGCCTGGAGATAGTCGACCATCTTCGGATTCGCCTTCAAGACGTGCTGCCCGGCAAATTCCTTCACGACCGCTGTGAACCGTCCGCCGTTGTCGACCGGCGCCAGGATTTCAAGCCGCTCACCCGGCGAAGCCTTGGCGTTGTGCTCCAACACAAGCAGATAGTCCTCCATGCCGTGTCCCGGCGCGATGTGGACACAACCGGTTCCTTGATCAAGCGTCACGAAATCGCCGAGGAGGAGCGGTGACAGGCCAGTGGACAACGGACGTTGCGTCTCCAACCCTTCGAACCCTTCACTGCCCTTCTTGACACCCACCACGCGATAGCTCTCGATCGCACAGGCTTTCACAACGCTCTCTAACAGTTTTTCCGCAACAATCAGCAACTCTTCGCCGACTTGAACAAAGGCGTAGTCAAAATCGGGGTGGAGGCAGACGGCCTGATTAGCCGGCAAGGTCCACGGTGTCGTCGTCCAGATGACGACGGAAACCAACCGTACTCCTTCCGGAAAGGAGACACCTGGAAAAGTCTTGCTCAGCGTGGATGGTGACGTGACGACCGGAAACTTGACGTAGATCGACGGAGACGTGTGATTGTCATACTCAACTTCTGCTTCGGCCAGCGCCGTTTGATCTTGCGTACACCAGAGCACCGGCTTGAGACCTTTGTACACTCCCCCGCGCTCGACAAATTTTCCGAACTCACGAATAATCGTGGCTTCATAGCCAGGGGTCATCGTCAGGTAGGGATGATCCCATTCTCCCAACACCCCCAGCCGCTTGAATTCCTCTCGCTGCGTGTTCATAAACCGCTCGGCATAGTCTCGACAGAGCCTGCGAATCGCCGATACATCCAAATCCTTCTTCTTGTCCCCCAGTTCCTTCATTACTTGGTGTTCGATCGGCAAGCCATGGCAATCCCACCCCGGTACATAGGGGGCATGAAAACCCGCCATCGTCTTGGACTTGACAATGATATCTTTCAACACCTTGTTCAAGGCATGTCCGATGTGGATTCGGCCGTTGGCATAGGGAGGGCCATCGTGCAGCACATACCGTGGCCGTCCCTGCCCCATCGCCTGAATTTGGTCATAGAGTTTTTGCTGCTCCCACCAGGCTAACATCTCCGGTTCCCGCTGCGGCAAATTGGCCTTCATCGGGAAATCAGTTTTGGGAAGATTGAGTGTGGCCTTGTAATCCATAGGCTTGACGCGCGCTCGCAATTGAAACGAATTGACGGGTGAATATACCGGAATGACGAGCGAGGTACTAGTCCTTAACCCTCTTGCCGGATCGTCAAAAACGTCTTCCAGCAAGGCCGCAACGAGTGAAGAGCCGAGGCGTACCCTCTGGGGTACGTTGAGGGTCTGAACGATGTGAGAACGCTGCTGGAGACGTTTTTCACGATCCGGCTAACTCACCGCCATCATGCGGTCCAGCGCAACCTTCGCCCAGTGCTTGTCCTCCTCCGGCACGACAATGCGATTCACGACATGCCTCTCAGCCAGATTCTCCATGGCCCAACAGAGGTGTACCGCATCGATGCGGAACATGGTGGCACATTGACAGACCGTGGATGACAGGAAGAACACTTTCTTGTCGGTGAGTTCGTGCTTCAATCGATTGACGAGATTCAGTTCCGTCCCAACCGCCCATGTCGTGCCGGCACGCGCATCGGTCACCATGCGAATGATGAATTCTGTCGATCCGATGAGATCCGCTTTATTGACCACGTCTTCGTGGCATTCTGGATGCACAATGACGTTGCCGTCCGGATATTGCTTGCGAAAGTGATCCACATGCACCGGCTGAAACATTTGATGGACGCTGCAGTGGCCTTTCCACAAGATGAGTTTGGCTCGTGTAATGGCGTCTTTGGTATTCCCACCGTTGGGTTGATAGGGGTCCCACACGATCATCTGTTCGCGGGGAATCCCCATCTTGTTCGCCGTATTACGGCCCAAGTGCTCATCGGGAAAGAAGAGAATCTTTTCTCGCCTGGCCCACGACCATTCAATCACAGCCTTGGCATTGGAGGAGGTGCAGGTGATCCCCCCATGCTCACCACAAAACGCCTTGAGCACCGCCGCCGAATTCACATAGACCGCCGGCATCACAGTCTCTTCAACCGGAACGACACGTCCCAACGCTTCCCAACATTGATCGACTTGCTCAATCGCCGCCATATCGGCCATGGAACAACCAGCGGCCATGTCCGGCAGGATCACTGTTTGTTGAGAACGACTGAGGATGTCGGCAGTCTCCGCCATGAAATGGACTCCGCAAAAAACGATGTAGGGGCGTTCTGAGCGCTCGGCGGCCAGTTTGGCCAACAAGAGCGAGTCACCGCGAAAATCGGCATGCTGGATGACTTCGTCCCGCTGGTAATTATGGCCCAGGATCATCACTTGCTCGCCAAGTGTTTGCTTCGCCTCTGCCGTCCGACGGTATAGTTCCTCCGTTGACAGCACCTGGTACTCGGTGATTGGCCTCGGTAACGTTGCAGTAACCGTCACGATAGTCCTCCACACGTAAGGGAACTCATTCTACGATAGGCCCCTTCCACAATCAACGAATCGCCCATTGAGGAAAAGTCCTAGTCCCGCGCCCAATGGAGAGGAAGCGGATGGGCCTAATAGCCGATTGACTTCGATGCCTCAGAGGAATACGATCACCGAATATCGCTAGGGGAGCCTTGAGGCTGAGAGTCCGAATGATCGGACGACCCTCACAACCTGACCTGGGTAATACCAGCGTAGGGAAGCCGGACAACATCGGGCCTTGTGAGGATACAGCCGCCTTCTCTGCTCATGGGAACGCGGCTTTTTTATTGCAAAACCGCTATCAGCTTGTGGCTCGCATATCGACCAACCATGAAAGGATCTCTTTATGAGCATCCAGACAACAACAACCGGATCGGTCAATGGCAATGGAGCTGCCGCTCCATCCTCGCAGTTGTCCACCACCCCTTTCCCCGCATCGCGTAAGGTGTATGTGGACGGCGTGCAGCCTGGTGTCCGCGTTCCAATGCGAGAAATCAGCCTCACCGACACGAAGGGAATGAATGGGGGGAAATCGGGCAACAGCCCCGTGATCGTCTATGACACCTCCGGCCCCTACACCGATCCCTCTGAGGCAGTCGATGTCCGCAAAGGCCTCACGCCGATGAGACGGTCCTGGGTGCTCAGC